>DKPS01000195.1:11067-46445 GCA_002471345.1 Saprospiraceae bacterium UBA7328 | reverse complement strand
AAACAAATAAAAATGAAAATATTTTGTTTGCACAAAAAAACAATTAGTAAAAAAATTTAAATGGTTTAATATCTCATCTCATTTTCAATCTCTTAGTCATATATCACTTACTTTAGAAGCTGTAAAATCAAAAGTTTATGGCAACTACCGACACTGTCACCTTTAAATCAGAAGTAAGAGATTTCATAGAAGCGAATTGCCCTGAGGCCCTTAGAAAACCTGTCAAAAAATTTGAAGATTACTTTTGGGGAGGTAAAAAATCTGCTGGAGGTACTGACGAACAAATAAAATGGTTTAATGCCATGAAAGAAAGAGGATGGACTGTTCCTCATTGGCCAAAAGAATATGGTGGCGGAGGACTTTCTGCTGAAGAGAACAAAATATTTCTCAATGAAATGGCCAAAGCAGGTGCAAGGAAACCCCTTTTCAGTTTTGGAATCTCAATGTTGGGGCCTGCTCTATTAAAATTTGGAAATGAAGCTCAGAAAAAAGAGCACTTGACGAAAATTGCCAATGGTGAAATATGGTGGTGCCAAGGATATAGTGAACCGGGAGCTGGATCTGATTTAGCTGCACTACAAACTAGAGCAGAAGACAAAGGAGATCACTATCTAGTGAATGGACAAAAAGTTTGGACTTCATATGCAGATAAAGCAGACTGGATATTCTGCTTAGTAAGGACAGATCCAAATGCTCCCAAACATAGCGGTATAAGCTTCTTACTTATAGACATGGAATCAGAAGGTGTCTCAACAAGACCAATCAAGCTCATCAGCGGAAAATCACCATTCTGTGAGACTTTTTTCGATAATGTGAAAGTGCCAAAGGAAAACTTAGTTGGTCAAGAAAATATGGGTTGGTCTATTGCTACTTTCTTACTCACTCATGAGCGATCTATGATTGGTGGCATAGGTGATACTGATGTAAAACAAGCTCTTCATGACTTTGCTCTAGGTCAAATGGGTAGTGATGATAATGGGAAATTAGCTGATCCTTTGTTAAGAAAAGAAATAGCTGAAATAGAATTGGATGCTCGGACATTAGACATGACCATCCAACGATCCCTTGAAGAAGCAAAATCTGGGAAACCTATAGGTGCAAGATCATCTTTCTTTAAGTATGCATACACTGAAATCAACAAACGGAGATATGAAGCCATGGTAGCAGCTGCTGGAGTGAACGGGCTAGGATGGGAAGGAGAAAAGTATAATGATGGAGCAGTAGCTAAGCAGTTTTGTCGCACAAAAGGTAACTCTATAGAAGGAGGAACATCAGAAGTTCAATTGAATATTATTGCAAAAAGAATCCTTCACCTGAGAGGTAAAAAACAAGAAAATGGCATACGTACTTAACGAAGAACAATCCATGCTTAAAGACTCTGCTAAAGAGTTTTTAAAGAATAATGCTCCTGTTGCACAATTGAGACAACTAAGAGATGACAATGATTCTAAGGGATATAATGAGTCCACGTGGCAACAAATGGTTGAAATGGGATGGACGGCACTCACCATTCCTGAAGAATACGAAGGCATGAACTTTGGTTATTTAGGACTGGGTCAAATCCTTGAAGAATCGGGAAGAACATTAACTTCCTCTCCCCTTTTATCAAGTGTAGCTATGGCCACTGCAGCAATTAATATAGCTGGTAGTGATGCTCAGAAAAAGGACTATTTGAAACGACTATCTCACGGAGAAATCACAGCTACATTAGCCATAGATGAAACTGCGAGACATAATCCTAATGTGATAAAATCTTCTCTTCAATCACAAAATGGAAGCTTTTTGTTAAATGGTACTAAGGTTTTTGTACCTGATGCCAATATATCGGATTTCATAATTGTAAGCTGTATTGATGCCAGTGGTAATGATTCAATGGTTATTCTAGATTCTAAAAGTGACGGAATAACAATTACACGAGAGCACTTGATGGACTATAGAAATTACGGCACAGTTGAACTCAATAATGTAAAGGTATCTTCAGATCAAATATTGGCAAATGCTAATAAGCATACCATAGAAAGAACTTTAGATGTAGCAAGAGTAGCAGTAGCAGCTGAGTTATATGGATCTTCTGTGGAGGCTTTTGAAAGAAGCGTGGCTTACCTAAAAGAAAGAAAACAATTCGGTGTAGAATTAGCGACTTTCCAAGGGCTACAGCACAGATGCGCCATTATGTTTTGTGAATTGGAATTGGCTCAATCAGCCGTCCTCAATGCCTTGAATGCAATAGATCGAGGAGATGAAGATATCAGATTAGCAGCAAGTACAGCTAAAGCAAAGGTTTGTAAAGTTGCTCAATTGGTAAGCAATGAAGGGGTGCAACTTTTTGGGGGAATAGGGATGACAGATGATGAGGAGATAGGATTCTTTCTCAAAAGGGCACGAGTAGGAATGGCAATGTTAGGAGATTATAATTTTCACCTTGACCGATTTGCAGTTTTGAATGGATATTAAATCAACATGAATTAGTTCTTACAACCCTAATACTTAATTGTTCTTAATATATTTCTGCAGGTACGAAAGTTGACAATGTTGACGTTTTAGGTTTTTGTACACACCAATGAACTATTGGTCTGATCTCTACCTTTTCCCAAATTGTAAATAACATAGCGAATGTGGAGATTCATCTTTTCTATATTAATCGTCCTTTTTATTGGTTCTCAACTCAAAGGACAAGCATCTACTGGCCTTTATCATGGTCCAAATGCAGGCATTAATGGGGTATTTGTTAATCCTGCATCAGCAAGATCATACCCAATGCTATGGGATGTCAACATTGCTAGTTTCAGTATTTTTGGACATACTGATTATGTCTTCGTAAAAGAGACCAACCTTTTTCATTTTGTCAATAACGTAAATAACCTATCTAGGTTACCCCTAGATCCAGAAGTCAACCCCACTGCACCAGATAGATTGTTCTATGACTTCCCTTTGAGAGCATTCACAACCAAGGGGTCTGCAAACTTGGAAATCAATGGACCAGGAGTTCTATACAACCTTGAAAACCTTTCAGTAGGACTGTTTAGTCGCCTAAGAGCAATTGGTGGAAGTCATTCTATTCCTTCTTCCCTCAGTTATTTCGGGGTTCAAAGTTCCTTTGTAAATATTGAGACCATTTCAGGAAAAGCCTCCGCATCAGGTCTTTATTGGTCAGAGTATGGCATATCTCTTTCTACTGATCAGTTGATTCCTATTGAAGAATTGAGCATTGGAATTAATATCAAATACAATAGAGCACACCAAGGAGCAAACCTCAAGTCATTTGATGAATTTTCCTACAATCGATTATCTAGCGATTCCTTAATTGTATTCCAACCGCAATTTGAATTTGGCATCACTTCTATAACTGCTGATGATCCTTCCCCGTCTCTTGCAGCAAATGGCAGTGGTATAGGGGTCGACATAGGAGTGAGTAAAACATTGTCTTTAGGGACCATAAACTTTTCTATTCTAGATATAGGAAGTGTAAAAGTGAAAAATGCAGAAGTCTATACTTTGCAAAGCAGTCAAGATCTTTCCATTGATACTGATGCCATTCAAAATGCAGGATCAATAAGGAATCAAATAATAGAAATAGATCAACAGATTTCTAGCCAGCTAGATAGAATTCAAACTATACAATCAGGAAGTCAATTCTCAATTGGGCTTCCTACCAGAATACATTTGGACTTTACCTATGACTTCAAAAAGAATAGGTCCGTTCTGCTGAGCATAGATCAAAGAGTTCCCATTTTCTCCAATTCATTAGAAGCAGAAAACGTGGTGACTATTGCTCCCAGATATGAGAACAAATGGTGGATGTTAACCACACCAATCTCTATATACGAATACAGTAAAATCAGAGTAGGGCTGGCAGCAAGGATCGGTTTGTTAACTATTGGCACAGATCATTTGGCATCACTGATTGGTAAATCAGATTTCCGGGGTTCAAGCATTTATGCAGGAGTTAGGCTCTTTCCTTTTTGGAAAGTAAATAGAAGAAATAATAATGTTAATTGTCCCCTGCCAGAATAAAATCAAAGACATTAAAAAAAGGCTCAATCATATTTACTAAATAGCTGGCCTCACCTTAGTCTTCTCTTGTATCCAACATGGAACTGTAAAAGAGGCATTTTTCTTCAATCTTCGTTGGAAAATATCCTCCTTAGATGGCATGTACTGCTCATACTGTCTTATTAATTTATTGGCTTCTCCAGCGACTGTAGGATCTATACTCTTTGCATATTTAAACTTATCGATTGCTGGCCATGTAACTATCTGACTGTCCCATCCTCTACCAGGACCACATAAAGGTCCGCTAGAAGCATAAAGTTTTCCTATAAGCATATAAGGTGCTCCCCAATCCCCTTTTGTTTGTGCTGCTGCTCTTGCATATTTTCTTGCCTGTGGAAAATTCTTGATATGGACATAGTAGATTTTTGCCACTCTCAATTGGATTTCAGCTTTTTTGTTCATATCACTGGATGTACTTATAAACTCATCATAATGAGTAACTGCTTCTTTAAATTGCCCAGAATTCAATGACTCTAAAGCTAATCTCAATGGTCCTTTTGATGGAGGGGCAACATAGCAGTTCTTCTCAAAAGCATTTTTTATTGATAATATTTTAGGATCATTTAAGTCACATTTACCATATCGGAGTTTTCTATATGTATCTGTAATCACATCACAGTTAGTTGGATCTGCCTCATAATCTGGATAGTACTTATCAGCAAAATAATCACAGGGATAGAAATTTTCAAGACCTTCAAGGCTTGATAATAGATCAGGAGCATAATCATTTATTATTTCCCAAGTTTCGCATTCTTTACCTTTACATTCGGATAGGTTCTTAGCCACAATATCCATTATCGATAATGCATATTTTCTTCCTTCCTCATATTCAATCTTTTTTGTTACAACATTATCAAAAAGTAATTTTGAAAAAGGATTTATGATAAAATAGTCTGGTCCCCCATTTTTGCCATCAAACGCATCCTTGAACAAGGAATAAATCTCATCATTAGACATTCTACCCTTAAAAGAGTAGTATGCGTTAAATGCCTTTTTTCCTTTAATTGTAGGCACGTTTTCTGGAAAACATTCCATCCATTTATCATAGAGATTAAAAACTGAATCTACAAGAGCCTGTTGCTCCGATCTTACTGTTTCATTCTTAAGAAGTTCTTTATACAACCGTATGCCATCATCAAATTGATATTGCACTCGTCCATTTGCAGCAGGTGCTGCATAGAATGCGTTACTCCAAGTCTTATAAGCCTGGTCAAATTCTTGAGACCTTATATAATCTCTATATATCACGTAAGCATTCTCAACGTCCTCTCTCATTCTTGGATCTACTTCATCAAATGTTATACATGGATTAGCAGTGATTGAAGGATCTTCTATGGGTCTAGTGGATTCCGGTTTTGGCAAATCCAATGGTTCCGTCACTGTCGGTGAACAAGAAGCTAAAATGACCATTGTGAATAAGAAAATTAGGTTCTTCATAATTCTATAATTTGCATTTGGAACATTTAATTGATTGAAACTAAAAAAGCCGATCGAATAATCAATCGGCTTTCCTGTATTTTTTAGTATATGACTCTGTTTAACCTATTTGTAAGAGATACTTACTGTCTCTTTTATCCAACATCCTACAGTTTGTTTGTCTCCTGGTTTTACACCTTGCATAAATCCATCTTCTCTTGCTGGTTTACTTTTTTGATAGGCAACTACTTTTTTTCTAGTAGCATCTTTTACTTGAGGGTCGAGTTCCAATCTCAGCGCTGTCTGCCATTTTTCTATAGCTGCAATAACTGCCAAAGACTGATTCCATGAGTCTCCACAATTCCTCGCCGTAGTACTATACATATCCCCAACTAAAGCATAAGGCTGTCCCCATCCAGGTCGTAAGTCTGCTGCTTTTCTGGCCTCTCTACGAGCCTCAGAGTATTGCTTTTTCTTTCTAAATATGATCGAAGCAAGTGAGAAATGATAGCTCGCTTTCTGATCAGCATCACTTTCATTTTTTATTGCTTCTTTATATTTTTCAATTGCACCTTCAAAATCTCCTGCCTTGTATAATTTATTGGCAACCATACCTGGATTATTCGCCTCAAATTCAGCTTGCTTCTGAGCATTTATTGCTCCAGTCTGAGCCTTAAATGTACTTTCAAATTTATCTAAATATGGTACTCCTTCAGAACAACCTTGTCTTTTTAGTGTAACAATGATAGATTTCAATTGCTCATATTCCAATTCATTTGGATCATCTCCAAATCTCTTTTGAAAATCATTCACAAAATATTCACAATCAAACACTTCACTATCCACTTTCTTATACTCTCCTTTCATTGCTCCAAAAGCCTGCTTATAATATGCCTCATACTTATGGCCTTCTTTATCTAGACACAATTTCTCTAGATCTTGATACACTTTAAGAGCTTTTGCCTTATCGATCAATCCTTTCTGAAACTGATATACAGCAACAGATGACATAGGCGTAACGATGGCATAAGAAGTCCCCTCTCCTCCACTTTCTAAGCACTTTTCATAAGCTTCTAGCACTTTGCTATAAGGACTTCTGAGAGAATAATACATATCATAACCCATCTTAGAGTAAAGAGTAGATATAGCTTGATCTTTTCCTCTTTTTGAAGTTAGCGTGCCCGCATCATAACAAGCAATGGCTTCATTGTAAAATTGCTCCACCCTATCAGCAAATTCTTTCTTTTGTGCATCATCCGATGCATTTTTGAACTTGTTTACATAGATTTTAGCTCCATCTGTAAAGTGAAAGTCTCTTTTCCCATCAGCTGCAGGGGCAGCTTCATATACTTGTAACCAGTACTCTTCAGCACCTGCATAATCTTCCGATTTTACTAATCCTCTGTATACTGTATGAGCGTCAGTAAGCTCGTCTACATTTGGTTTCCCATTCCAAGTATCACATTGTGAAACCAGGTCAGTTGAGAAGAAAGAGATTACAATTAGTAATCCAAATAAATGATTGATACTTTTCGTCATCATGACTAATTAAATTTTCGTTTTATAAACCATTCGTCATCATTGAAAGTGAATCCCAATGAAACTTTAAAGAAGTTTTCTTTTAAAACGTCCACAGTCCCTCTAGTGCCATAGTCAAATCCAACACTTAGGTGAGAAATTTTTCTTTGAAACACAAAAGGAAGACCAAGACCCAAGGAAACTCCATAGGTATCTAGTTTTTCTGAACTTACTGTTCTAGGATCTTCTTTGTAATAAAACCCAAAGCGATAGAACACTCTATCAAAAAAGCTAGTGATCGATGTAGGATTAGGTCTGTAATATCCTCCTATCGAATATTTTTTGGTATTAGCAAGAGATTGAGGAGTAGCCGGATTAACGTACTCACTCCATCTTGTTATTCCATAATTCACTCCTAAAGCAAATTTTGCACCATACAGATAAGTCACTCCCAACGAAAATTCTGATGGCAATTTACTTCCATCTAAAGATCTAGTTTCTCTAACAAGGGTATCAACTGGTGGCACAACTATTGCCTGAGAAGGAACTGTTAATTCATTTCTGAAGAAAACTTCTTCTGTTCCACTAAATCCTGTTTTGGTTTTTGCTGTAAAACCAAAATTTATCGCCTTAATCGTCTTTCCTTGACTTACATCAGATGTGATCTCTTTGTTTAATACATGCTGATAAAGGAAACCTACCGTGTAGTCAAATCCTCTAATATTGAAATCACTAGTGAAAATGTTATTGTACGCTCCTCTACTATTTATAAAAGTGGTATATCTCTCATTACTAATTTTCCCAAAGTTCACTCCTAAATTGAGCCCTGCGGAAAAGTTTTTATATTTCACTCCTGTTCCCCATCCTACTTTATAAACACCTCCATTTCCAATGAATGATCTTCTATATTGCCCTATGTCAGGATCTTCTTCGTCTATCGTTATGTTATATGCAACAGTCGAAACTGGCAATAGGTGAAAAGCCATTCCCACATTGAAATCACTCCTATTTCGCTCTAACAAATTATTAATTGGATTTTTTAGAGGGAATCCTAGTGCCATATAAGACAACCTTCCTGAGCCAGTTGACTCTTTGACTTGTCCATCATTATAACTTGAAAACCTTGATTCTACACCGATTTCAAAACTCGTGGCTTGAAGAAAACCATAACTCGCTGGATTCACGACATTGAGATGATGTCCGTCTGCAAAAGATGCAGAAATATTTCCCATTTGTCTCAAATGCATGAATCCTTGTTCATTCAAGTCACCCAATCCAAATCTCGAGAATGGAGAGTTAAGTCCATTCGTGCCACTTTGTCCAAAACCTATGCTGGATATAAGAAGAAAAAGAAATATGTAGATTCTACTATTCATCACTTAAATCGAACTGCCTGATTATCAGAGACATCTGTTATTCTTAAACAGATTCTCAAAAAGGACGCAAATATGAAAAATATACTGATAAATGTAAATTTATGAAGGTTAAAAACCTTTGTCTTTTCCTTTTTATATATCCATTTATTGTTTGTCGCCATAAAAGTCATCAATAACACGGTGACCTTGGTTCCTTTGTTAACATTTTAAGAATACTTTAAATGCCGCTATCCGCGCATAAAAAAAATAAAAGTAGTCTAATGTTTAAAATGCCTCACTCCTGTCTTGACCATTGCCATTCCATTCTTATCGCAAAAATCTACACTCATATGATCATTTTTTGATCCTCCAGGTTGTAATACTGCTCTAACACCTTCTTTTTGTACAAGCTCCACACAATCAGGAAAAGGAAAAAATGCATCAGATGCCATAACTGCACCTTCCAATGTAAATCCCATTCTTTTGGCCTTATCTATTGCTTGCTTACATGCATCTACTCTAGACGTCTGTCCACACCCCATACCTAGCAATTGACTTCCTCGTGTAAGCACAATAGTATTAGACTTAACATGTTTTACACATTTATTAGCAAATACCAATTCATCCATTTCATCAACTGTGGGACTCTTCTGAGTCATGACTTCAAATTCTAAAGTGCTTTCCATTTTCAAATCTGCATCTTGCCACAACACTCCACTTAGAATAGATTTAATTCGATAAGGCTTTGGTGGTTGAATCTTCTTTTTTAACAGTATTCTGTTTTTCTTTTTTGATAGTTTTTCTAACGCCTCAGGAGTGAAATCTGGAGCAATTAACACTTCATAGAACAACTTATCAATTTCCTCAGCAGTACTAATATCTATGGTACCATTGCTGATTAGTATTCCGCCAAATGCAGATATTGGGTCACCTTCTAGTGCGGCACTGAATGCTTCTACAGTGGTAGGCCTGACTGCTACTCCACAAGAATTAGTGTGCTTGAGAATGATGAATGCAGTTTTTTCATTATCAAATTCTCGCATCATCTCTACAGCAGCATCTACATCTACAAGGTTATTATAAGAAAGGGCTTTACCATTTAGTTTTTCAAAATCATCTTCCAGGTTACCATAATAAACAGCCTGCTGATGTGGGTTTTCTCCATATCTGAGAACTTGAGAATGATTTTGACTTACTTTAAGGGCATCTCTATTTTCAATCTCTTCATTGAAATAATCATGAATGGCAGTATCATAGTGGGAAGATATCGAAAATGCTTTTCTCGCCAATTCTTTGCGTTGTTCAATAGTCGAACATACATCTTGTTCAGAAAGCATTTTTACCAACTCTGAATAACTGTCCTTGGATGGAATGACAACTACATCTTTGTAGTTTTTCGCAGCCGCTCTGATTAGTGAAATACCTCCAATATCTATTTTTTCTATAATCGCTGATTCATCCTCACTTTGAGCTCTAGTGTCCTCAAAAGGATACAAGTCTACTACCACACAATCTAATTCAGGGATTTCATACTGGCTTAATTGTTCCAAATGATCCTCCTTTCTTTCTGCCAAAATTCCACCAAAAACTTTTGGATGAAGTGTTTTGACTCTACCATCTAAAATGGATGGGTAAGTAGTCAAGTCTTCGACCTTTTCAATATTGAGGCCATTTTGCTCGAGGAACTTTTGTGTTCCTCCAGTAGAATATATAGTTATGTTAGGATTACACTTAAGTAGTTCTATAACTTCTCCCAATCCATCCTTGTGAAAGACTGATATCAGGATAGAATTAATTTTTTTCATTTCTCAATTGTGATGGCTTAGCCAGTATTTTTATAAAAACGACGCGAAAATAAGTAAAAACAATTGCGTTGCTTATTAATCTATTATGCCGGATATATAATCGGTTTTAAATATTATCTATAAATTAACAGGTCAAATACTAATACTTGTTGATGCTCTTTAGACTTACAACCATTTTTTTTACACTGCTTCTGATACTATCGTGTAATGAGGAGCAAATCAGTTATAGTAATGATATAAAACCTATACTCAATTCTAGATGTATAGCTTGTCATGGAGGGGTGAAAAAACATGGTGGGCTAAGCCTTCTTACTAAAGAAGAAACGCTCTCTCGAAGTTCAAAAACTGGTATACCCGCTTTAATTCCTGGTAACGCTTCAAAAAGTGAAATATATAAACGAATTCTATCCAATGACCCAGATTATGCTATGCCTCGAGATCATGACCCTATTCCTCATGGTGAAAGAGAAAAAATAAAAAAATGGATTGATCAAGGCGCCAAATGGGACACTCACTGGTCCTATCTTCCAGTGGAAAACCCTACAATCCCAGATGTTAAGGATCAATGGGCGGCGACAAATATTGACAAGTATATTTTCCAAAAACTTGATTTACTTGGATTGTCTCCAAATAGGGAAATAGAAAAGAACAAATTGGTAAGAAGGGCAAGTCAAGATGCCACTGGATTACCCCCTAAAGAAAAACTAGCAAACCAATACCTTAATAATGAAATTGGCTATGATAAGTATTTGGACCAATTAATTTCTTCTTCTAGTTATGGTGAACATTGGTCAGCGATGTGGCTAGACTTGGCTAGGTATGCAGATTCCAAAGGATATGAAAAAGATCCTCATAGAAATATATGGAGATATCGAGATTGGGTCATTAATGCACTAAATGATGATATTCCATTCGATCAATTTACAATAGATCAATTGGCTGGAGACTTGCTCGATTCATTTGACGAAGAAAAGCTTATTGCCACTGCATTTCACAGGAATAGCATGACCAATACCGAAGGTGGGACCGATGATGAAGAATTTAGAGTAGCAGCTGTAATGGATCGCCTAAATACCACCTTTGAGATTTGGCAAGGCACTACTATTGCTTGTGCTCAATGCCATGATCATCCTTATGATCCTATTTCTCAAAAAGAGTTCTTCGAATCAATGTCTTTTTTCAACAATACAATTGATGCAGATCTAGCTGGAGAGTTTCCGGTAATTGAAACATTTACAACTAAGTCAAAAGAAGAAATAAATGATATTGTAGCTTTCATTTCTAAAGTTGAAGACAAGCAAATTAATAAAAGCTTACCTACTGTTGAAAAAATAAAAAAAGCCATCTATCCCAAATTACTGCCAAGAGATTGTGACGACTTCTACAATATGTTAATTTTTCCTGATGGAATTATGAGCAACTGGACCAATAATGTCAATGATATGAAAGATCGGCAGTTCTACTTCATGTATAAAAATATTGACTTCGATCATCTAATTGGCATAGAAGCGACCTATGCCACTTCTGGAGAAAAAGCTCTAATTAAAGTCAGCCTTGATTCCATAAATGGTCATCAACTTCATCAATCAGGCTTTCAAAAAACAAAAAGTGTCAGTGGCCATGAATGGTCAGGAAGGCATGAATGGAAAAAGCTGCTAATGCCGATTTCTAGTTCAATCAATGGAAAACATGACATCATATTTGAAATTACAAACCCTTCATTAGAAGTACCTGAAGGAATTGTTCTTTTCAAAGAATTTGAATTGAAATTTGATAATTTTCAAGAAAACTCAGTTTCACAAAAGAAGAAAGAAGACCTCATAGCTCTAAGAGACAAAGCAGAAAAAACTCCCATTGTCAAAGAAAAATCTTGGAAACTTTTGCGACCAAACCAAATCCATGTCAGAGGAAATCAAAGGACGCGAGGAGACACTGTAATTCCAAACGTGCCAAAAATCTTCAATCTAAACAATGTGGGAATAAAGAATAGACTAGAATTAGCTCAGTGGCTTACAGATAAATCAAACCCACTAACAGCCAGAGTAATAGTTAATCGGGTATGGGCTTACATATTCGGACAAGGCATAGTTTCTACTTTAGAAGATTTTGGCTCCCAAGGGGAGGTGCCGACTCATCCTGAATTATTAGATTATCTAGCCTACAGTCTCGTTCATACACATAAATGGAGCATCAAAAAACTGATAAAAGAAATTCTTACATCCAATGTATATTGCCAGTCATCTAAAGCGTCTAAACAAAAGTTGGACATAGACCCATATAACAAATACTATTCAAGAGGTCCTAGATTTAGACTTACAGCAGAACAAATAAGAGATCAAGCCCTAGCAATAAGTGAACTACTTTTTGACAGTATAGGCGGACCTTCCGTCATGCCACCTCAGCCCAAAGGAGTATGGCAAACTGTATACAATAATAATCAATGGATCACCTCTGAAGGCAATCACAAATACCGTAGAGGAATCTATACATATTGGAAAAGATCATCGCCATATCCATCAATGGAGGCTTTTGATAGTCCTACTAGAGAAGTATGTAGAAGCGAAAGAATCACTACAAATACGCCTAATCAAGCATTAGTAACACTTAATGATCCTGTATATATAGAGGCAGCAAATCAATTGGGGAAATTGATGAATGATTACAGTGAAAAAGTTGACAAAAGAATCGAATATGCCTATAGAAAAAGTCTCAATTCAGAAATAGACAACCTTACGAAATCTGTGCTTATAGATTTGTATGAGAAAGCTGACTCTAAGCTATTCGAATACATAAATTCTTCTGAAGCACACTTACAAAGTCCTTCAGCTGTTATAGCCCATACTATCTTCAATCTCGATGCTTTCTTAAATAAATCCTAGCTAATGAAACTCCAATCAGAATACATAAATCGTAAAGTTGAAGCGCAGACTAGAAGACATTTCCTCAAAGAATGTACTACGGGAATGGGAATGATAGCCATGGGGTCCATGTTTGGCTGTAGTACTGATAATACAATCAGTCAAAATGACCTAATTAATAATATTGGGAATAATCTCACTCAATATGCACCAAAAGCTAAAAATGTCATCTTTCTTCATATGGCAGGTGCTCCTTCTCAATTAGAATTATTTGATTACAAGCCTGAACTAGAAAAACTTCATGATCAGCCATGCCCTGATTCATTTATGGAAGGAAAAAGATTTGCCTTTATTTCTGGCAAGCCTAAAATGTTGGGTCCAAGAGCAAAATTCGAACAATACGGTCAGTCTGGTGCTTGGGTTTCTGATCTGCTTCCAGAATTTAGCACTGTTGTAGATGATGTATGTTTTCTGAAAGCAATGCACACTGATGAAATTAATCATGCACCAGCTCAATTGTTTTTACATACTGGTAGTCCTCGAATGGGGCGTCCTAGTATTGGATCTTGGGCTACATATGGCCTGGGTAGCGAAAATGACAATTTACCAGGATATTTAGTTTTAGTATCTGGAGGTAAAACTCCTAGCGCAGGAAAAAGTGTTTGGGGCAGCGGATTTCTGCCATCTATGTATCAAGGAGTACAATGCAGATCACAAGGAGACCCAATTCTTTTTCTGTCTGATCCTGAAAATGTATCTAGACCATTAAGAAAAGACATTATCGATGCAATAAATGATATAAATCAAGAAGAATACAACGTCTATCAGGACCCAGAAACTTTAACGCGTATAGAACAATATGAGATGGCATATAAGATGCAAATATCTGTGCCAGAAGTAATGGATATGAGTGACGAACCCAATTATATACATGAATCATATGGCACAGATCCTGGAAAAGAAAGCTTTGCTAACAACTGTCTTTTGGCACGAAAACTTGTGGAAAAAGGAGTTAGGTATGTTCAACTATTTCATTGGGGATGGGATGCACATGGCAATGCTGAGGAGGTATCTCTTGATCATGGCTTTAAAGATCGTTGCAAAGAAATAGACAAACCAATGGCAGCCTTGATTAAAGACTTAAAGCAAAGGGGAATGCTAGATGAAACGCTTATAGTCTGGGGAGGAGAGTTTGGAAGAACTCCTATGCAAGAAAATAGATCAGGATCAGATAATAATTGGTCCGGTAGGGATCATCATATAGATGCATATACCATGTGGATGGCTGGTGGAGGAGTAAAAGCTGGTCATACTCATGGATCTACAGATGATTTTGGATACAATGGAGTAAATGGTCGAGTCCATATTCATGATCTCCAAGCTACAATGTTAAATCAGTTAGGAATAAATCATTTAGACCTCACCTATCCATTTCAAGGAAGAGATTTTAGGTTAACTGACTTATTCGGAAATGTCGTAAACGAAGTGATCAGTTAAATTCAAAAACTTAATTTATTCAGCAGCCATCCGCATCATGGTATCTTCCACATGATGAACTAAATCATTGTACCGAGGTGACCTTTTAGTCTCTCTACTTCTTTGTAGAGGAAGGTCAACATCTATATGCTCTGAAAATTTAGACGGGTTTTTACCCAAAATGTAGATATCGTCTCCTAGATAAACTGCTTCGGCAATATCATGAGTTACAAAAATAACTGTACTATGAAATTGGTGCCAGATATCATATAGCAAATCCTGCATGCTCAATCTTGTCTTCACATCCAATGCTCCAAAAGGCTCATCCATTAACAATATTTCTGGATTAGCCAGCAAACTTCTTGCTATAGCAACTCTTTGCAGCTGACCACCTGACAAGGTAGGATATTGCGCAAATTTGTCTTCATGCCCTTCCAGCCCTACTAATTTAATAAGCTCTCTTGCCTTGTCTTCCCTTTCCTTTTTATCAGCCCCTTTAAATTCTAATCCCAAGGCCACATTTTCTAGTACCGTAAGCCATGGTAAAGATGAATATTGCTGAAATACCATACTGACTCTATTGTCCTTACCTACTGGATTGTTTTTTACTAAAACCTTTCCTTCTGTTGGGTCTTGGAGTCCAGCAATATATCTGAGCATTGTTGATTTCCCACTTCCGCTCATTCCCATTATTACCACGAATTGACCCTGATCAGGTTTATCTTCTATGACAAAATCCAGATCTTTGATTATCCAGTTATTGCCACCATCATAAGACTGCCCAATTCCCTTGAGATCTATAATATTCGCTCTTTCTGTTTCTTTAAAATCAACCATTTGCATTTGCTTTTCTTACCATATACTGTCCATAGAATGCAAATAATAATGCTGAAACTCCAATTACACCCAATATCAACATGACATTAGATGAAGCCATCCCAGCAGTAGTTATTAATGCCGCAATTACCAAGGCCATCAAAACACCATATAACCCAAACCTTGATTCTTTGATTCCCCCAACAAAAGACTTACAGGTCTTATGAGGAAATAAGTTTTTATCTAAAAAAGCAAAAATTCTATCTTGTAAAAACCCAATAGCAATAATGATTATGAGTATTGCAAATACCTTTTCTATTTGTCCTTGACGAGCCTTAATATATGCTAAAGAACCAATCCCCCCTTGTCTGTTTACCAGCTCAGCAATAATGATATATGTCCATGATATAGCTGTAAGCACTCTGATATCATCCATTAGTTTTGACATTACAGATGGGATGTAAACTGACCTGATGGTTTGCCAATCTGTTGCCCCAATAGTAAAAACAGTTTTCAGATAAACATCTTTCACTTCATTTATACGCTGAACCACCACAGGTAATAGATATACGATAATTCCAAAAGCCAAAAAAGCAACTTTCATTTTATCGTAAATTCCGAACCATGTTATAAATATTCCAGTAAGAATAGTTAGAGGTATATATCGCATTGCGTCCACTTGCTTACTGAACAGGCCCCGGAAGACGGGGTAAAGTCCAATTATAAAACCTAAAGGAATAGCAATCAATATAGCCCATATATATCCTTGGAGGTTCCACCAAATGGACTTTTGTAAATTCGGTAGAAGGTCATCTTTATTTATTAATGGTGCAAAAGAGTGAAAAACTTTTAAAGGAGGAGGAATAAGAGGATGAACCTTTTCAAATTCAGTAGCATTAGCATAAGCTATAGAGTCTATTCTTGCTAATGAATCTACATTCAGACCTATCGTTGTATTAGAAATATCCGAATTATATCCTTCTATAATTGGTTTCTGTATTGAAAAATATTCTGCAGCTAGCCACCAGAGAACTATAAAAATGATTAAGCCAATGAACCCCAAAACAAGTTCCTGAGTCCTATTCAAAGACCCTCTCAACTTGAACATCCAATTACTCATCCTCTATTTATTTTTGTTCATTTAAAAGAACGATTACTCAGCTATGAGCTCAAAATCAGTTCTTCTATTTTGCGCTCTTCCGGCATCTGTATTATTAGATGCGACTGGTTTATCTGGACCATTACCAACTATTACAAATCTATTTCTAGGCATGTTATATTCACTCACTAAGTAGTCAGCAACAGCCTGTGCACGTTGTCTAGACAAACCTACATTCTGGGCATAGTCGCCACTACTATCAGTATTTCCTTCTATTCGAATTCGAGAATTCCCAAATGCTCTTGCTATATCTACAAACTCTTTATCAATAATATACTTTGAATTCTCATCCAATTGGTATTCACCAGTTCGGAATCTAATACTTACTTGTTTAGTAGCTATTGCGGCTTTTGTTTTATCGTCTTCAGTAACGGCTTCAAATGATTTGCTTGCCTCTGCAAAATGCATCTCTTGGGTAAGCGAAGTGCTATTTACCAACTGAGGGTAATTAATCTGTCTCCAAGCAGGTACTCGCCCTTCTATAAATCCTAGATCTCTATATCTCTCAGCCATACTTGAGTATAGATTATTTCCTCCCACACCTTTATAATTAGAATTCAGACCAAAGAAATTTTTATTGTCACCATGAGTTGTTAATCTGACATTACCTATCATCTCATCTGCTTCATCAGCAGTTAGCGCTGTTCCTCTTTCCGTGAATTCTCTTGATAAAATTTGAGCTGCTTTTCTTCTTGACCTATTGTCACTATTGATTTCAGCAGATCCTGTCATCCATCCCTCATAAAGCTTTTGCAAAGCATCCCTATTGCTTTCTACATATTGTCTTTTAGCCATAAACACATCAGCGATGATGTACGCTGCAGATTTAGTATTCTCTAATATTCTAGAGCCTGGTACAGCTTTCACACAAAGGATATCATCTGGGCTCCAGACTACAGCTGCATCCACTCTTTGAGATTTGAATATTTCAGCTGCATCTATAGCACTGGCCTGAGGTACGATCTCTACATCAGATGTACTCAACCCACCTGCTTCTAACAACCATATCAAGAACGAATGTGACGGTGTTAATTCTGCAACAGCTATCTTTTTTCCTCTGAGATCAGAGACTTTTGTTATTCCTCTCCTTACAACCACAGCATCTCCACCTCTGGACCAATCAGCTTGCATGACAATGACTGGATCAAAATCAGACAATCCATTCACCTCTGTTGGAAATGCATCTATAGTCGCCCATAACAGATTTACTTCATCAGCTCTAAAAGCATTACGAGAGGCCTCAAAATCATCTAAAACTTTGAACTCAACTTTGAGTCCGTGGTCTTTATAAAAACGAGAATTTCGACTGGCTTCAAATCCTTCATTAAAATATTGTCCTCCAGCATATCCTCCCCAGGTCACTACTCCTATTTTTATCACATCATCATCTCGTCCAGTGAAATTTCCTTTATTACTTTCATCACTTCCTACAGAAGATGATACATCATCATAACTACTTCCTTGGTCACGGTCCATCCTATCTACTTGATTTTGAAGTTCACCACCTAAAGAAGTATTGTCTAAAAGGTACTTTCCTCCAAATACAATCGCTCCAACAATAAGGATGGTCAAAAGAAGCTTGGAGAACATCGTTAGTCTACGTCTTGCCATTTTGCTTTATAATTTATATCGAAATGTCTTTCTTAAAATGAGTGATAAAGATATTCACATTAATGGATATACTGAATTTTGGGTTCCAATTGCGCTGAATTATATATCAAAGTAGCCATGAGTTAGACCAACCAAAGGTGTATTTTGCCAAATTGTGAATATGATATGAGGTTTAATATCTTAAAAATCCAATTCTTTTGATTCAATTTTCGATTATATTTCAAGGTCTCAAAAATCCTCATATTTCTAAAAAAACGAGGTAATACTGAAAACCTATTCATAAAAAAAAGAAACATTACTCAGCTCTTTCCTTTCTATATCCGGCACATATGCAGGTTGTTCTGCATAGCCAACAGGTAATAGTAAAAAAGCCCTTTCATTACTCGGTCTATTTAAAATAGATGCCAAAAAATTCATTGGGCTTGGTGTATGTGTCAATGTCACCAAACCCGCATTATGTATAGCTGATATAAGCATGCCACATGCTATACCAATAGATTCATTGACATAGTAATTATTATGCTTTGATCCATTTTCATCGATTTCATATATTTTTTTGAAAGCTATAATGAGCCAAGGTGCTCTTTCTAAAAATGGTTTATTCATATCTGTTCCTAAAGGTGCAAGGTCTTGTTTCCATCTTTCACTCATTCGAGATTCGTAACTAATTTTTTCTTCTTTCTCAGCTGCTATTCTAATTTCGCATTTGAGTTTAGCATTTGAAATTGCACAGAATATCCATGGTTGTTTATGGGCTCCTGATGGTGCAGTTGATGCGCTTTTTATCAAATTCTCTATAACTTCTTTTGGTACATTCTGATCAGAGAAATCTCTAACAGATCTTCTGGAATCTAACCAGTTATAGAATGATTGGCTTCTTTGTTTAGCCTCTTCCTCAGAAATCCTCTGAGATTCAAAGAAGTTATGTTTATATCCATTAAGCGTTATAAAGTCCATAGATCCCATTTTGTCATTCTCAATCATTTTCTCTTTTTTTTAGAAAAGATGACCTTAACTATACTTTCTTGTATATATTTTCATAATAAAACCAAAGAATAAACCTCCAAGTATCCATAAGACCAGTTTATATAATAATGGATCTAGGGTAATTTATTTCCCTACTGTCCATAGATACAGAAATGAAGAAAAAACGAACATTCCTAAACCCCATCCTAATCCTTCTAATATCCATCTTTTTCCTATGTAAGAATCTGACTTGATTGTCTTTAGGTTTTTTATCTTCATTCCTTCCACTATTGTTCAAAATAATTCTTCAAAACTTCACACACAGAGTCTGCTATAAAAATAAAATTCCTAAATTTAGTCAGCCTCTTTATTCTCAACATTTTCCTAAAGAAGAGGAAATAAAAACATAATAATTCAAATGCAAATAATAGAAGCAGCAAAACAATACGATGCCATTATTGTGGGCTCAGGTGCTGGAGGAGGAATGTCGGCATTTACACTCGCTAATGCCGGGATGAAAATAGCTGTAGTAGAAGCTGGGCCATATTTTGATCCAAAAGATCCTACTACCATGACACAAATGAAATGGCCATGGGAATCACCCAGAAGAGGAGCTAGTACAAACAGGGCATTCGGAGATTTTGATATGTCTTGGGGAGATTGGGAAGTAGATGGAGAGCCATACACCAAAGAAGAAGGTACAGATTTTCTTTGGTGGAGAGCAAGAATGTTAGGCGGAAGAACTAATCATTGGGGAAGAATATCTTTAAGATTTGGACCTAAAGATTTTAAACATAAAGATGTAGACGGGCTAGGTGAAAACTGGCCCATCAGTTATGACGAAGTGAAGCCATTTTATGACAGATTGGATAAGCTTGTAGGAGTTTTTGGCACTAATGAAGGACTTTCTAATGACCCAGATGGCTTCTTTTTACCACCCCCTAAACCAAGACTACATGAGCTCTACTATATGAAAGGAGCGAAAAAATCAGGTATTCCGGTAATTCCTGGAAGGCTTTCTATGTTGACTAAGAGAATCAATAAAGAGAGAGGAGTATGTTTCTATTGTGGACAATGTAATAGATCATGCAATGCCTATGCAGATTTCTCAGCGGGGTCGGTTTTCATCTTTCCTGCTCAAAAAAATGGTCAGGTTGATCTATACACAAATTGTATGGTGAAAAGTGTGACCACAGACAGTGAAGGGTTAGCTACAGGGGTCTCTTATATCAATAAAGAAGATAATCGAGAATATGAAATGAAGTCTAAAATTGTTGTGCTTGGGGCATCGGCATGCAGTTCTGCTCGTATTTTATTGAATTCTAAAAGTAGCCAACACCCTAATGGATTAGGAAATAGTAGTGATCACGTAGGAAGGTACCTTCATGATAGCACAGGAGCAGGATTAGGAGCTTTTGTACCTGCATTGATGGATAGAAAAATATACAATGAAGATGGTACTGGAGGAATGCATGTATACAGCCCATGGTGGGGAGATAATAGCAAACTAGACTTTCCACGAGGTTACCATATAGAAGTGTGGGGAGGAATGGGAATGCCATCTTACGGCTTTGGATTTAATGTAGATGCCATGAATAAATACATCGGTGGAGATGTAGGAGGATATGGGACCAAGCTTAGAGATGACGTAAAGCGATTTTTCGGTGCTTATGTAGGCATGGCAGGAAGAGGTGAGTCGATAGCTCGTTATGAAAATAGATGCAGTATAGATCCAAATGTGGTAGATAAATATGGAATACCGGTCTTGAAATTTGACTACAAATGGTCTGACTATGAAAGGTTTCAAGCTAAACACATGACTGAAACATTTGCAGAAGTCATTGATAACATGGGAGGAATTATGATGGGTGATTTACCAGGTAAAGACAAAGATTATGGCCTTCTTGCCCCTGGTCAAATCATACATGAAGTAGGAACAACCAGAATGGGAGATGACCCAAACACTTCTGTGACAAATAAATGGCAACAACTTCATGATGCGAAAAATGTCTATGTGGTGGATGCAGGACCATTTACCTCCCAAGCAGATAAAAACTGTACCTGGACTATAATGGCACTCAGTATGAGGGCCTCAGAACATATTGTAGAAGAATTCAAAAAGAAGAATATATGAAGCGGAGAGATACATTAAAGTCATTATTAGTAGGAGGTGTAGCCGGTGCTACTTTAGGAACATCCGGATGCAAAGTAGATGAAGATAAAGTAGAAATTGAATTACCCAAAGGCCTAGGTTATGGCCGCACTCCAACAGAAGAGGAGCATGACAAGAGTATTAACTCAGAACAATTCTACAATGAGCATGAGCTAACTACTATTGCTACATTGTGTGATATTATTTTACCTCCTACACCAACTGCTGGATCCGCTACAGATGCAGAAGTCCCCGCTTTCATAGAATTTATATCTAAAGATTTGCCTTCTCATCAAATCCCGATTAGAGGTGGTTTAATGTGGATTGATGGGGAATCTAATAAACGATTTAATAAGAGATTTATATCCTGTTCTGATACAGAGCAAACAGCCATAGTAGATGACATTGCTTATCCAGATCCAGATGGCAAAAAACCTGAGATGGGGCCTGGAATAGAGTTTTTTAAAAGAATGAGAAACCTTACTCTTACTGGTTACTATACTACTAAAATTGGAATAGATGACCTTGGGTATGTAGGAAACAGACCTAATGCCTGGGATGGAGTACCTCAGGATGTATTAGACAAGCATGGTATGTCCTATCCTGAGGAGTGGATGGCTAAATTTGTAGATCAGAGTAAAAGAGATGTACAAGCAGAGTGGGACGAGTTAGGAAATTTGTTGACTTGATTATTGATAACTCAACCCTCTTTTTGTAGAAATACGCACCAAATCATTAATATTCTAGGTATTTATAGATTCTACCTTGTTCTCTAATTTTTGCAATCTTACATTAGGCTCGAATGTTCTTCTATCTGAATTTTCAAAAACCGTATCGTTGCCCTAGTACTCCTACACCAGATCGACGTGAATCACCTACAGCAATATATTTTTTATTTATAGCTGCTGCACAATGAGTACCACCGAAGAATAATGAAGGCTTTTGCCATTCAAACCAGTCATCGGGTGATAGATGCATGGGTCGTTGAAACCCAGGCTCAGATTGCCAAACATCATTTACAAAATGTACTCTTGGATGCGATATAGCATCTGAAATATTATTAAGGCCAATGAGGGAATGATAAATGACTTGACCTATCATGGTCGGTATCCTACTTGCTCCACCAGAGCCCAAAGCGGAAATTTGGCCTTCTTTATTATCAAGTAATATTGTAGGTGTCATCATAGAACTCATCCTTGCATTCTCTCGCCATGAATGGATTCCATTTGGAAGCAATGATTCTTCTCCTAGCATATTATTGAGATGGATATCTGTTCCAGGCACAAAACAACCGCTGCCTTCACCTAAAGACATAGATAGACTAATAGCATTCTTATTTTGATCGACGATACTTATATGTGATGTCCCTCCTTTCTTTAATCCTCCTAGATCAACAATTGATTTATCAAAAACTCCAGATTTCTTAAGGTTCTCGAATTTTTCAAGAGCAAGGACTAATCTGTCGGTGCAGTATTTCATCTCTTTTCCAAATATTTGTAAAAGGCGGACTAACATACTTCCTCCTATACTCGGTGAACCTATAGTGAAGATTTCTTTTTGATGGAATTTTTGATTGAGAGCATTACTAAGTTGGGCCTTATAATTCTTAAGATCATTTAACGAAATATGCCCTCCATTTTCCTCAGAGATCTTGGCAATATTAGAGGCTATTTCTCCTTGGTAAAAAGCATCTCGACCTTCAAATGATAAAAATTCAAGAAAATCAGCCAAATAAGGCATGGCTATATTTGTTCCAATTGGAACAAGTTCATCCTCTCCAAAAAATATCTCTTTCCCTCTGCTAGAATGCCCAATGATATCCCTCAGCAAATGAAGATCATAATGCTGAAAATCATTTAGGGTTACACCAGCTTTTGCATTTTGGATAGCAGGGTATAAAAGATCTTTTATAGGCAAGGTTCCACCTATTTCATGCAATTTAAATATCCCATCTATTGCTCCAGGTACGGCTATTGAACCAAACCCTGAATAGAAAAGTTCTGTGGTGTCACCAAAATCAACGTTCACTGGAATATATTGTACTTCTTCTTTTGGTTTCTTTACAGATGGGGTATTGGCAAAACAATCAAGGGTAAAAACTTTGTTGTCTATCCTAATGGTAGCAAAAGCTCCCCCTCCTGGACCAGACATACATGGTTCTGCAATCCAAGATGTGGCAAAGGCTGCTATTGCTGCATCAACTGCATTCCCTCCCAGCTGGAGCACATCCTCTGCAGCTTGAGCGGTTATTTTGTGTCCACATGCAATGGCATAATTCATTATAGCAAAATACAAAGCTCCCTGAAATTCTATCCTCTCTCTCAAAGAAAAAAAGTCTTTCAGAATTGTTCTCTTAAAAGGAGGATTTATGCACTCAATTTAAATCAAAATAATGAAAAGGCTATTCTTTGTATTTTCTCATCGCAATCCAGAAATTAAGTCAACCTTAATCTAGTATTGTTATATTTTGATCACAATAAACCATTTCGTAAACCATGAAAAATGTATACTATTATAGTCCAAAACTTTTTTCATGGCCAAAAACATCGGTTTCGGATTCTACCTGGACAGAACACTCAAAAAGATAATTACCGTCTTTCTAAATCAATTCAAAAAAAACGGGATTGATCTTACTATTGAACAATGGGTAATCCTACATCGCATTCATGACATGGGCGAAGATGCTTCTCAAGTAGCCATATCCAAACTTAGTTATCGAAATAGAGCCACAACATCCAGAGTAATAAGTGGTCTTTGTGATAGAGGCTTAGTAAAAAAGAAAAGATTTGAAGGAGATCAAAAGAGATTCAAACTTACAGTAACTAAAAAAGGTCAAAATATAATCGACAAAGCCCTTCCTATTATAGAAGAATTAAGAGCAGTGGGATATCAAAATATAAACGATAAAGATTTTGCATCTTTTATGAAAGTTCTAGATCAACTTTGGGAAAATTATGAATCAATAGAGAAAGTCTAGACAATCCCATATAATCAATGTTAAATTTACATTTGTACATGCATTGATAAATGTTTAATTCTATATCTGCTAAACTTGCTTTTTTCTTCCTACTTCTTGTAGCTGTAATAGCTCTTTTTGCCTCAATCTTAGCAAATACAGATAATGGCCTTCTCGTTAAGTATGGGCCTAATACAATTGGACAAAAGAATAACACCTTTGAACCTCCAGGTTTCGTTGACACTTACAATGATATTGACCGTGTTCATCCACTTGGCACGGATGGTAGAGGACGAGATGTTGCGTCTATTTTGATCCATGGTAGCAGGACATCTATACTATTAGGATTTTTTGCAAGTCTAATTTCCATTCTTTTCGGCACCTCACTTGGACTAGCATCTGCATACTATGGAAACAATTCATTAATTATCCATCCTTTTCAGATAATTCTATTTGTTATTGGGACTATCCTAATTTGTTTCTATGCTTATGAATGGTCATGGGTGAGAGGTGATCAAAAATTATATTTCAATAATTTGCTGTTTATTCTTAGTGTTATTTTGGGGATCTTTTTCTTAATTACTTTGCTCAGGCTTTTGTCACGATCACTCAAAGGAATTATTGCTTTTCCTATGGATAGTATAGTCATGAGGTTCACAGAAATCTTCAGAGCTGTTCCTAAATTATTTCTTCTACTTTTCCTAATAACTTTTTTAAAGAGTCAGGGTCTTTGGACCACTACCCTCCTTTTAGGGGCATTAGGGTGGTCTAGAATTTTAAGATTGGTGAGAGGAGAGGTGTTAGAGATAAAACAACAGACATATGTAATCAACGCTAAAATAATGGGGCTCTCCGACTTTAGAATTATACTCAAACATATTCTACCCAATGTAATGCCTTTGATTCTAGTTTCCATGGCATTTTTAATCTCTGGCAATATTTTAATGGAGTCCACATTGTCCTTCTTAGGGCTTGGATTACCATTGGATTTACCTAGTTGGGGTGGACTGTTGAGACAGAGCAGAGAAGATTTTGGGGCATGGTGGTTAGCCGTATTTCCTGGGTTTACCATTACTTTTACTCTCTTTTCATTGAATATTCTTGCAGAACATTACAATAAACTGTCTAAGAAGGCATTTTAAATGTGATTATTCTAAAACAGAAGATTTTGATGGAAACACCTCAAAGAGTTTGAAAACCAATGATTTAAGAAGTATTCTCTTCAATTATAGGTTTCTACACTTCAAAAAGGTCATTCAGTATCAAATATTTTTAAAAATAGAAA
Source organism: Saprospiraceae bacterium UBA7328 (assembly GCA_002471345.1). Classification (GTDB taxonomy): domain Bacteria; phylum Bacteroidota; class Bacteroidia; order Chitinophagales; family Saprospiraceae; genus UBA7328. Next base: position 21,019 of record DKPS01000195.1, on the reverse strand, counting down.
ATATCAAAAATTATAGCATTTATATTAGACAATTATGAATTAAAATTTTGTTTAATTTGTATTTTAAAATGCTTTTATTCATTAGTCTAGATAGCATTTAAAAAGCAGATTTGCATTTTAATTTTATTTAATCATAGCTTTACATTTTAATTATTCATTTAATCAAAAATTCATTTTTATGAACAAAGGTGATTTAATCAACACCGTAGCTGATTCTGCTGGAATCACTAAAGATCAAGCAAGTGAAGCAGTTAACTGCGTATTCAATTGTATTGAATCAACATTGAAAAACAAGGAAAAAGCTGCATTTATTGGCTTTGGTACTTTTTCTACATCTGAGAGAGCTGCAAGAGACGGAAGAAACCCTGCGACAGGAGCAACCATCAAAATACAAGCAAAAACACAGATTAAATTTAAGCCAGGAAAAGCACTAGCTGAATCCGTAAACGGCTAATAAGTATAACAAACACTTTAATTGTTGGGGGCAATCTACACTTTGTAGATTGCCTTTTTTATTTTCGCCGCACGAAATGCCTTCTACTACTATAAAAGGCTTCAAAAAGTAAGTATGAAATCAAATCAAGATTTAAAAAACATAGCTTCACAAGTAAGGAGAGATATAATTCGGCAGGTATCATCTGCAGCAAGTGGGCATCCAGGAGGATCACTAGGTTGTGCTGATTATCTCACCATATTGTTTTTCTCTATTATGGATCATGATCCTGCATTTAACATGGAAGCTAAAAATGAAGATGTGTTCTTTCTTTCCAACGGGCACATTTCTCCATTATATTATAGTGTTTTGGCAAGAGCAGGATATTTTAATGTAAATGAACTAGCAACTTTTAGACAGATCAACTCAAGACTTCAAGGTCACCCAGCCACTCATGAAGGGCTTCCTGGAATAAGGGTAGCATCTGGTTCATTGGGGCAAGGTGTTTCAGTAGCCATAGGAATGGCACTTACTAAAAGGCTGAATGGAGATGACAAAACCGTCTTTGTACTGACCGGAGATGGTGAACTTCAAGAAGGACAAATATGGGAAGCTGCTCTATTCGCTGCTCACAACAAAGTGGATAATCTAGTGCTGACTATAGATTGGAATGGGCAACAGATTGATGGGGCCAATGATGATGTTATAACTCTTGGAGATCTTGAAGGAAAGTGGAAGGCTTTTGGATGGGAAGTTATGTATGTAGATGGCCATAACATTGATGAGCTCAAAACAACCCTGAATAACGCCAAGAACCTTAGAAATGGCAAACCCGTTTGTATTCTTATGAAAACAAACATGGGTGAAGGAGTGGATTTTATGGCAGGTACTCATCACTGGCATGGAAAAGCACCTAATGCAGAACAAACTGAAATAGCTCTTTCACAGCTAGAGGAAACTCTGGGAGATTATTAAAACAAATAAAGCGAAAACATATGCTTTCAGAATATATAAGTAAAGGCACCTCAGATACTAGAAGTGGATATGGTGCCGCGATGACTATTTTAGGAGAAAAGAATCCAAATGTGGTAGCACTTTGTGCTGACTTGGTAGGATCTTTAAAAATTCAACCATTCATAGATGCGCACCCTGAGAGGTTTTTCCAAGCAGGGATCTCAGAAGCAAATATGATTGGGATGGCAGCTGGACTTGCAACGGGTGGCAAAATTCCATTTCCAAGCACCTTTGCCAACTTTGCCACAGGAAGAGTGTATGATCAGATCCGACAGTCTGTGGCCTATTCACATAAAAATGTAAAAATTAGTGCCTCTCATGCAGGTATTACATTAGGAGAAGATGGCGCTACTCATCAGATACTAGAAGATTTAGGTATGATGAAAATGTTACCTGGAATGGTAGTAATAAATCCATGTGATTACAATCAAACAAAAGCTGCTACTCTTGCGGCGGCAGAGTACTATGGTCCTGTGTATTTGAGATTTGGTAGACCTAAATGGCCAATTTTTACTCCTGAGGATCAAAAGTTTGAAATTGGTAAAGCCATTCAAATGAATGAAGGTAGTGACGTTACAATTGTTGCAACTGGTCATCTGGTATGGCAATCACTAGAAGCAGCAAGAGAACTAGAGAAAGAAGGAATAAATGTAGATCTTATCAATATCCATACTATTAAACCTCTAGATGATGCCGCAATCCTGAAATCAGTGTCAAAAACTAGATGTATTGTGACAGCTGAAGAACATCAAAGAAACGGTGGACTCGGAGATAGTGTAGCCCAATTACTTAGTTTGAACAATCCAACACCTCAAGAATATGTAGCTGTAAATGATTCATTTGGTGAAAGTGGAAAACCTATACAACTGATGGACAAATATGGTCTTGGAGTGAAAGATGTCGTAAATGCGGTAAAAAAAGCTATTTCTCGAAAAAATTAAACCTTAGGCATCAGAATTGCTTTATAACATAATTAGAGCGGATTCAGATTAGATTAATAAAAGAAAGCTATGAAGTTTGGTACTAAAGTGATACATGCAGGGATAAGACCTGATCCTGCAACTGGGGCTATAATGACTCCTATTTTCCAAACTTCGACATATGTCCAAAATGCCCCTGGTGATCATAAAGGCTATGAGTATGCAAGGACGCAAAATCCAACTAGATCAGCCCTAGAAGAAAATTTAGCAGCTTTAGAAAATGGAAAAGAAGCCATTTGTTTCTCAAGTGGCCTCGCGGCCATGGATGCTATTTTGAAAATGTACAAACCTGGCGATGAAATCCTTTCTACAAATGATTTATATGGAGGTTCTTATAGATTGATCACCAAGGTTTTTGAAAACTTTGGTCTAAAAGGAAGATTTATTGATATGAGTTCTCCTGAAGATCTCATTGAACAAATTTCTTCATCTACAAAACTACTATGGATAGAGACACCAACTAATCCAATGCTTAGTATTGTGGACATAAAGAGGGTTGTAGAATTGGCACATGCCAAAGGAATAAAGGTCTGTGTTGATAATACATTTGCTTCTCCATACTTGCAACAACCTTTGAATCTTGGAGCGGATATGGTATTGCATAGTGCCACTAAATTTATCAATGGCCATTCTGATGTAATCCATGGATGTGTAATTGTAAATGATAAAGAAATCGCTGATCAACTCAGATTCATCCAAAATGCTGCAGGTGCTGTACCTGGACCAATGGATTGTTTTTTGGTTCTGAGAGGAATAAAAACGCTTCACCTTAGAGTTCAAAGAGCATGTGAAAATGCTGAAAAGATTGCTCACTTTCTTAAAAGTTGTGATGCAGTTTCAAAAGTATTTTGGCCAGGATTTGAAGATCATCCTAACCACACTGTGGCTAGAGACCAAATGAAAATGTTTGGGGCTATGGTTTCATTTGATTTAAAAAATAACAGTTCAGCATCAGCCAATAAGATGCTCTCTGGGACAAATTATTTTGCCTTAGCTGAATCATTAGGCGGTGTAGAATCTTTAATAGGCCATCCTGCAAGTATGACCCATGCTTCTATCCCAAAAGAAGAGCGTCTAAAAGTGGGATTGACGGATTCTCTAATCAGATTAAGTGTTGGAATCGAAGATGTAGATGATCTCATTTCAGATCTAGATCAAGCATTATCTAATTAATCATAATTCGCTTTTCTCCATAAATTTTCCAGCAATCAAGTCTTTACATATATCAGAAAAATATATGTTTCTTTTTCTTAACATGATCTAAAAGAACAGTCGAGTAAGCATTGACTAGGTAGGCTATTGATTTCCAATAAGCTTTTTTAAAACACAATAGTTATTAACATTTATTTTGAGATATCCACATGATTTACTTGACTATTCACATTTAAAATAGCATAATGTGTTTTATCACATTGTCCATAACTTTAATACAATGTTACCTTTACACCCCACTTCAAAATAATAATGTCAGAGCAGCAATCACTTACTTCAGAAAAGGGAACAAAACTAAAGACTATGAGGTCTGAGCCGGATCTCAGTGCCTTGGTCTATGGAAGAGTGATGCCACAGGCTACACCACTCGAAGAGGCCGTAATTGGGGCACTTCTGGTAGATAAGGATGGATTACCATCAGTAATTGAGATATTAAGGGCAGAAAGTTTTTATAAGGACGCTCATGGCATGATATACGAGGTAATGCTAGAGCTTTTTGAGAAATCTCAACCTATTGATTTACTGACTGTTCATGAATCTCTTAAGAAAAATGGGAAGTTGTCTAAGGTGGGAGGACTTGATTACCTATTAGAGCTAACTAACAAAGTAGCTTCAGCAGCCAATGTAGAATACCATTCTCGGATAATTGCTCAAAAATATATACAAAGACAACTCATAAAAGTATCAACAGAGACCATCAAGGATTCATTTGAGGATGCTAAAGATGTCTTTGATCTTCTAGATCAAGCAGAGCAAAATCTGTATGATATTACCGATAAGAACCTCAATACGGGATATGAGAAACTCAGTGCTTTAGCTATAAAAGCCAGAAAAGAAATAGAAGAAGTATCACAAAAAGAAGAAGCCCTTACAGGAGTGCCAACCGGTTTTGCCGATTTGGATAAAATGACCTCTGGATGGCAGAGATCGGATCTTATTATTATAGCTGCACGGCCAGGAATGGGAAAAACTGCATTTACTCTTTCACTGGCACGAAACGCTGCCCTGCAAGGAAGACCTGTAGCTGTATTCTCATTAGAGATGAGTAATCTACAATTAGTACAGCGTCTCATCGCTATGGAATCCGAGATAGATAGTAGAAAACTAAGGAATGGAAATCTTACTAAAGAAGAATGGCCCAGACTAAATGCTGCCGTGGACAATATGGCAGAGTTACCAATCTATATCGATGACACTCCTGCCATTAATATTTTTGAGCTAAGAGCAAAGTGTAGGAGATTAAAACAAAATCACGATATCTCATTAATCGTAATCGATTACCTACAACTAATGCAAGCTGCACCAAATGCGGGCAAGACTAATAGGGAACAAGAAATATCTACTATTTCAAGATCCTTAAAAGGCCTCGCAAAGGAACTAAGTGTGCCAGTAATTGCTCTTTCACAATTGAGTAGAGCTGTAGAAACTAGAGGAGGAAACAAGAAGCCTGTACTTTCAGATTTGAGGGAGTCAGGAGCCATTGAACAAGATGCCGATATTGTAACTTTTATATATAGACCTGACTATTATGAGTTAAGTGAGGATTTTGAAGCAGCACCAAATGAAGCAGAAATCATCATTTCCAAACATAGGAATGGGGCTTTAGGAAGTGTATTTCTGAGATTTATAAAGGAATATGTAAAGTTCACAGAACCTGATCGATCTATGAATTTCAGTGATCCATTAAGTCCTAATCCAGATGGATTTACAGAATCTATGAATGCAGGCATTATCACTCGACCTAGTAGGATGAATGATGAGGATATTCCTTTTTAATTCCTTCGGATAGAATAGTTTTAACACAATTTCATTTCACATATCTTTGTTCACTTCATTGACTCATATTTCAATGAAATAATCATATGAGACTTAATAAATACATAGCACATTCCGGCCTTTGTTCGCGGAGAAAAGCTGGAGATCTAGTAAAAGAAGGTGTAGTGAAAGTGAATGGCGAGATAGAAGCAAATCCTGCCTACGAAGTACAAAAAGAAGATAAAGTAGAATACAAAGGGAGAGTATTAAGACTGGAATCTAAGATGGTCTATGTTCTAATGAATAAACCTAAAAACACAGTAACCACTACAGCGGACGAAAAAGGGAGGCGGACAGTCATGGACATTGTGCAAAAAAAGCATAAAGAAAGAATCTATCCTGTCGGTCGTTTGGATAAGAATACAGTCGGTCTTCTGTTACTAACTAACGACGGGGATCTTGCTAAAAAACTTTCACATCCAAGTCACAAGGTGACTAAAAAATATCATGTAGTACTTGACAAAGAAATACCAGAAGCTCATTTGAAACAAATAAAAGATGGACTCATTCTAGAAGATGGTAAAGCAGAAGTAGATGATATTGACTGGATCTTTGATTCTGATAATTCTGAAGTTGGAATTGAGATTCATATTGGAAAAAATAGAATTGTAAGACGCATTTTTGACCATTTGGGTTACAAAATATTGAAACTGGATAGAGTGTACTATGCTGGATTAACGAAGAAAGACTTACCTCGTGGTTGGTTTAGAGATTTAAAGCCGAAGGAAATTGTAATGCTCAAACACTTTTCATAAACAAATAGAATATGGATATAGAGAAACTTAAATACCCAATAGGAAAATTTAAAAGTCCAGATTCATTTCATGCGACCTTAAGAGCAACTTTTATTAAGAATATAGAAGAACTTCCTAGCAAAATGAAAGTAGCTGTAGAAGGATTATCTAAGCAACAATTAGATACTCCCTATCGCCCTGAAGGATGGACTGTGAGACAAGTGGTCCATCATACGGCAGATAGTCATATCAATAGTTATATGCGTTTTAAATGGGCTATGACCGAAAACGAGCCTTTTATCAAAGCATATGATGAAAAAACTTGGGCCAAACAGCCAGACGCACTTGGTGGTGATCCTTCACTATCTCTTCATTTATTAAGCGCTCTTCATACGAGATGGGTATACTTTCTAAATGCTATGAGCGAGGACGATTTTAAAAGACAATTGCAACATCCAGATTGGACACGAAAGTTAAGCTTGAATATGATGTGCGCTTTATACAGTTGGCATTCTCTTCATCATACGGCCCACATTACTGAGCTTAGAAAGAGGAACGGCTGGTAATTTGTTACATTTTGGATTCTGCCTTTTCCCACTGAGCCATAAGATCATCAAGATTTTTCTTTTTTTTCTTATGAAGACCTATAACTTCATTTGCATTATCTGACTGGTAAAATCCTTCTTCTCCCATCTGTTGCTCCATTTCACCTATTTCCTCTTCTATTTTACTAATTTTTCTTTCTAGGTTTTCAATTTTTCTTTTAAGAGCTTTCTCTTCATCTGGTGAGAATATAGCCTTTTCTTTTTCTACTTTCTTTTTAGCATTTTGAAGCTCGACTTCCCTCATATTATCAAGAGCTCTTTTTTGTAAAAAGTAGTTGACATCTCCGAGATGAGTGAATAATTTTTTATCTCTAAATTCGATAGTCTTATCAGTAAGATCAGATAGAAATTCTCTATCATGTGAAACTACAATCATACTACCATCATAATCTTGAAGAGCTTGTTTGAGCACTTTTTTAGAAATAATATCTAAATGATTAGTAGGTTCATCCAAGATCAACAAATTGATAGGTCTAAGTAGTAAACAGGCTAGAGCCAGTCGTGCTCTTTCACCTCCACTTAATACCGAGACCTTTTTCTCTACATCTTCTCCACTAAACATAAATGCTCCTAAAATGGATCTAAGTTTTGTTCGCAATTCTGGAGGCGAATGATTCTCCATCGTTTGGAGAAGTGTGATACTTGTATCTAATGCATCAGACTGGTCCTGAGCATAATAACCTAATTGACAATTGTGCCCAAGGTTCACATCACCACTAGTGACACTTAAGCTTTTAGTCAGAATCTTAGCCAAAGTAGTTTTCCCTTGCCCATTTTGACCAACGAATGCTATCCTCTCTCCTCTCTCCAGAGTAATGCTCACATTGTTCAGAACATGAAGATTTCCATAGCTCTTACTAATATTTTTTCCTTCTGAAACAATTTGTCCTGATCGTGGCGCAGGAGGAAATTTGAGATTCATTGCTGCAACATCTTCATCTTCTAGCTCTATCCTTTCTATTTTATCTAACTGCTTTTTCATGGATTGAGCCATCTTCGTCTTTGTAGCTTTAGCCATGAATCTCGTGATGGTCCTTTCTTTTTCGGCTAAGACTTTTTGTTGATTGATATATGCGGATTGCATTTTTTCCTTCCTATCAATCCGAAGCTCCAAATATTTGGAGTAATTAGCTTTATAGTCTTGAATTTGCCCAAGCTCTATTTCTACAGTTCTATTAGTGGTATTATCTAAGAATTGCTGATCATGAGAAATAACAACTACCGATTTCTCATAATTTTTAAGAAACCCCTCTAGCCATATGATAGATTCTATATCAAGGTGATTAGTAGGCTCATCAAGTAGTAAGTAATCCGGCCTACTGAGAAGCATTTTAGCGAGTTCTACTCTCATTTGCCATCCTCCACTAAACTCTGCAATCTCTCTTTCAAAGTCAGTTTGTTTGAAGCCCAACCCTTTCAAAATCTTTTCTGCATCTGCCCGAGCAGTAGCACCTCCAATGATGTCATATTTCTCATTAACATCGGTGAAATCCTGGATCAACTTAGCATAACTATCACTCTCATAGTCGCTGCGCTCTGCCATTTGATTATTATAGGATTCTATTTTTTCCTCAAGCTCTTTTAATTCATCAAAAGCGGACATCGCTGCATCTATCACTGTACGAGTCTGATCTAATAAAATTTCCTGATGTAGGAAAGCTAATGTGCTGCCGTTTGGTCTGGTGATATCACCCTCTTGGGCACCTATCTCTCCTGATAAGATCTTAAGAAGCGTAGACTTTCCTGCCCCATTACGACCTACAAGGCCTACTTTATCTTTATTTTTTATTATTAGGTTGATCTTATTAAGCAATCTGCGATCTCCGTATTGTACGTATATATTGGTAGCTGTAAGCAAATCTTTTTGAAATTTGGTGCAAAGGAAGGGAATTTTATGGAATGGTTCCTAACAATTGAAAAGTATGCCATTTGCAAAAAAAGAAATGCACTACATCAGTACAAACCGGCAACCTGTTGGCTTACTAGTAAAGTAGTCTTTGTACAATCAATTCTAAGAAATCAATATTATTAGTGTAAACACCTATATGTCAGCCATTTCTGAGATATACTTTTACAGCCTATTAATCTATTAAAAAACTCATTTTCCTTTTTTTTCTAATTCAACTAAATCACTTCAATCACAATGAGGGGTACCTAAAGAGCTCTCAGGTATTTGAAATGTTGACTAGTGAGGAGTATCTCAATCTTTCTTTAACTCATCAAAAAATGGTTGTCAATAGATTAAATGAATCTTCAGAATCTCTAACACACCATATGCAAGCCTGTTGGCAACCAGGATCCAATATGTCCGAGGTGATGGCTTTTTATGAAAACTACAGCGCTACAATAAATAATAGTCTTTCTGATCATATGAAGAATCAGGACCCAAAAGCCTATCAGTTTAATGATAATAATAGATGGTCTAATACTGCTACAAATGGTTCAGGACTAAATCAAGGTGACCCTACTACTCTAACTTGGAGTATTGTTCCTGATGGAACGAGCATTTATGGATATAATGGTGAAGCTACATCTAATAGTAATTTAATATCAATGTTTGATGGTCAGTATCCAACTACTCCTCCTTTTGATCCAAATGATCTAACAGAAAGGGATTGGTTTGAACATTTTGAAGATATATTCGAGAGATGGTCTCAACTTACAGGAAACAAGTATGTATTTGAACCAAATGATGATGGAAGTGCTTGGACCAGTCTAACTATTGCGTCCGGTTCTTTAGGTGTAAGAGGTGATATCAGAATATCTGGCCATTCCATTGATGGCTCTTCTGGTTCAAATACTCTAGCATATAATTTTTTTCCAAATTTTGGAGACATGGTAATTGATACAGATAACTTCTCCTTTTATGGCAACACTTTTGGAAACTCCTTGGGTTTAAGAAATACACTATCTCATGGACATGGTCTAGGTATTTCTCATTCTTGCCCAATTCAACAAACAAAATTGATGGAACCATTTATCTCATTTAATTTCGATGGTCCACAATTTGATGATATTTTGGCTGCAAGCAGAGGGTATGGAGACAATCTAGAAATGAATGATATTATAGCCTCAGCTTCAGATCTTGGGACGGTTGTGGACGGTATTCCTTTTACTCAATCTGATGTAAGCATTGATGATGACAGCGATGATGACAGC
>DKPS01000195.1:0-10748 GCA_002471345.1 Saprospiraceae bacterium UBA7328 | reverse complement strand
CAGCGATGATGACAGCGATGATGATTATTACAAATTCACAGTCACATCTAATGCAGAAGTGAGTATAACATTGACGCCAATAGGAGCCACTTATTTGGCTGGACCTCAAAATGCTAATGGAAGTTGTAGTCCAGGGTCAAATTTCAACCCACAGTCTGAGAACAATCTTTCTATGGAGCTAATAGCAACAAATGGAAGTACTGTAATCACAACAGCTAATTCTCAACCGACAGGAAGTGTAGAAACCATAACAGACCAAACATTAACTGATGGGTCAGGAACTTACTATTTAAAAATAGAAGGGAGTGATAATGCAACCCAAGTTTATCAAATACAAATATCTATCACAAATACTGCTATTTTAGGGTGTACAGATCTATCAGCTCATAATTACGACCCTTCAGCGACTCAAGATGATGGATCATGCCTAACCTGTAGTGATGGAATCATGAATGGTGATGAGGTAGCTATAGATTGTGGCGGAGCTAAATGTGCTGCATGCATTACAGGATGTACAGACCCTATGGCCTGTGACTACAACCCAAATGCACAAATCTCTGGAAGTTGTGATTATTCATGTTTAGGATGTACAGACCCTATTGCTAACAACTTTGACAATTCAGCCACCATCGATAATGGATTATGCACTTACGATTGTAACACCTCTTCTGTAACGGTAATTGATAACACTAACGTGAATAGCATCATAGTTACTTCTATGGATAATCTTACCACATCTGGTCCTCTTACCCTCACTGCAGATACTGTTAGATATCAAGCCCAAAATTCCATTTTAATAAATGCAGATTTTACTATTGACATGGGAAGCTTAGTATCAATGGATGTTGATAGCTGTCATTAATTTCTGATTTCCATCTTAAGATTGAACCCTTTCTTTCTCCTGAGTGTACTTACACTGAAATAAGGATGTCCTCGTTTACTTTCATCTGGCAAAAAAATCAACATGAATTATAAATCATTACTTATAGTCCTCTCATTACTTCTATTCTCCTTACCCTTCTCGGCTCAAAAGCCTCAAAAAATATTAGGAATTGCAAAAGAAGATAAGAGTTTAGAATATTATCTAGAACAAAAAGAATTGTGGGAAAAAGAAATCAAGAAAGATCCAGAAAATGGAAATGCATGGCGACAAAAGTATTCAGCACAAAGGGCTTTTTTGCAAAAGAGCTACCCCAATCTTTGGCAAAATGATCAGGCTCAAATTTTCAGCCAATTAAATGAGATAATCGTTGACGCCAAGGAATACATAGACGGTAGTTTTGAGTTTTATTTCATCAAATCTCTTAATTCTACAGGGAAGGAATCAATTAAATATAGCAAAATGGCCTATGAATTGGACCCTGATCGTAATGAAACTCATGGATGGTTATTCGTAGATGTTGTTATGAATTTTAAGCATAAAAAAGCAAAAAAGATAGGAGCAAGATTATTGAAAAATAACCTCTATTCTAATGCCAATCTTATTTGGAACCTGAATAGTCTTAACACTATGGAAAAGAATTCCATTTTCATAGGTAATGGAGATTTAGATATCATACCAAAGTGGGCATTGCAATATGGCAACGGTGTAAGAGAAGATATACTTGTAATAAGTAGATGGAGTATGGCAAATGATGAGAGTTATAGAGATTCTATATTTCATAAGATAGGAATGAACAAGCTTGAGAAATCAATTGAAGACTTTACATCACCTACAGAATATGTAGATTATTTAACTCTTCACATGCTAAAGAATCGAAAAAGAAAAGCATATATGACATGTGGAGGAGATATGAATTTCTTTGAAAAAAGCGGAATTGCCGATAAAATTTACCTTGTAGGGACAACATATGTTTATTCAGAGAATCGTTTTGATAATAATCGTGTGCTTCGAGAGAATTTGGATCAATATCAATTGGATCATTTGATCAAAAACTTTCAAAAACACCCTGAAGACCAAATGATAAATACCCATATGCATCTTAGTTACTTACCTGGAATTATGAATGTTCTAGAATACTACGAAAAGAACAACTTAGCAGAAAAGGCATTATACTTTGAAAAAGTATTCAAAACAATCGCTGCCCAAAGCGGAAAAGAAAAAGAGGTTTTAGGATGGTATACACCAGGGTCATAACAAAGTTTTTTTATTTAAGGAATGAACCTAAAGCAAAGAACTGACGAAGAATTATTTCAACTTTTTTTGTCTGGAAAGGAGTCGAAAGGATATAAAGAAATCTATAAAAGATATTTCTCTTCATTGGCTAAGCATGCCTCTTGGACAACTAGTGATATAGAAAAAGGAAAGGACTTAGCGCAAAAGGTTTTGGTCAAATTATATGAAAAGCCTGAATTGTTCGATTCGAATAAATCACTCAAAATTTGGCTTTTTACCATTCTTAAAAATCAAATAAAAAATGAGTGGCGAAACGAAGGAAATAGAAAGAGAATATTAGATCAATTACCAAAATTCGATTTTAATACTCCCGACAATACTCAAGAAAAAGAACAAACACAAATGGTCTCAGAGGCAGTGTCCAGCTTATCAGAAAATCACAAAGAGGCATTTCTTCTAAAGTATTCTAACAATTTAACAATTAAAGAGATTAGCACCTATCTCAGCATAACAGAAGGCACAGTGAAATCAAGAATATTCTATGCCATCAAGGCAATAAGAAATCATATAGAGAATAGTAAAACCACCAATGATGGAGAATAAAGAACTTCCACAATCTATAATAGATGCATTAGGCAGTGGGCCTTTTAATTCCTTAACTCAGGTACTCCAAAATGAAGTTTTAGAGTATATGACAGCAGCGGAATTTAATGAATATCAAGGCTATATATCGGACTTTCAAAGTGTTGACCATTCATTAGAAAAAAGCATTAAAGACAGTAGAAATAGTCAAAATAAGTTAGATCAAACAAATGAACCAGGTCATTATCTTTCATTTGCTAAAGCCTTAATTTTGATAGGATTAGTTGCTCTACTTTCATTCTATTTAGGTCGAGTGTCTGTCAACAATGAATGTCCGGATGAACACAACAATCTGATTTTCGCTTATCAGGATACTCTTGGCAGATCATTAGCGGAGGATACTATTCAGAGGAAATTATGGACACTTTTTGATAAAGAGGTATTGTAAATTCTAAGAAATACTTTTAAAACTTTGTCTATCTTTCTAAGATGACAACTAGACGAAATTTCCTAAAGACTTCAGCACTCTCTTCATTAGCGATTCCATATGTAAAAGGGATTGATAAATCTTACTCTTTAAGTAATATTGATACTTCCGAATCTGTGGAAGAATTTTGGAAGAACATAAGGATACAGTTTCCACTTAAAGAAGGGCAGACCTACTTTAACAATGGAACCATGGGACCAATGTCAGGATACACTATGAATAAGGTCATATCTGATATGCTGTATAGTACAGTGCATGGAGCCGAAACCGATTATAAAAAAAATGACCCAGGTCCTACCCTTCTCAGTGGCTATTTCAAACATGAAGAAATAAGACAAAAGGTTGGAGCAGTCATAAATGCTGATTTTAAAGAAATATCATTAATACCGAATGCCACATTTGGCATGAACTATATTGGACAGGGTTTAGATTTAAAAGCAGGTGATGAATTAATAAATACTGATCAAGAACATGGTGGAGGTTTTGGAGTTTGGAGGATGTTGGCAAAGCGTCAAGGTTGTATATACAAAGAAGCAAAGATGCCTGTCCCTGCAAACGATCCGCAAGAGATTGTTGATTCCGTAATGAGTCAAGTGACAAGTCGTACTAAAGTCATTGCAATACCTCATATAGTATCTGTATATGGAGTTATTATGCCAGTAAAACAGATATGTGCAGAAGCTAAGAAACGAGGTATATTCACAGTATTAGATGGAGCACAGACTGTGGGGCAGATTAATGTTGATGTAAAAGACATAGGCTGTGATGCTTATTACTCAAGTCTTCATAAGTGGATGTTAGCTCCAGGAGGAAATGGAATTTTATATGTAAATAATGAATCTGTAGATCAAATTTGGTCTACCATTGCTAGTTATAATTGGGATCACAAAGACGATCATGGATTTCGTTTAATGCAAAATGGAACAACCAATCAATCTTTAGTTGTAGGTCTAGATGCATCAATTGATTTTTACAATACTATTGGTCATAATAAATGGATCAAAAGAATAAAACATCTGGGTGACCACCTTAGATCAGGCCTTAAGGAAATTCAGAAAGTGACAATTGTCTCTTCTACTCATCCTAATATGAGTGCAGGTATGGTTACTTATAAGGTAGAAGGAATGACTGGACCTCAATTACAAAAACATCTCTGGGATACGGCGAAAATGCAACCTAGATCAGTAGGTAGTGAACTGATGAGGCATTGTACTCATATTTATAACAGTGAGGCTGAAATAGATAAAGCATTAGAGATTATTCAAGCTATATAAAAACAGGTTATGAATGGTTACAGAACTTGTATGCTTTACTTTGTACTAATTGCTTTTTTTATATCATGTGAATCGACTGATAAAAGCAATATTTCTCAACAGAAAAAACCAAATATTCTCCTTATAGTCGCTGATGACTTGGGTTATGGGGATATCAGTTGTTATGGCGGTGATATTCCAACTCCACATATTGATGCTTTAGCCAGAAAAGGAATTCGCTTTACAAGATTTCATACTTCCCCTTTGTGCGCTCCTACCAGAGCAATGCTTCTCTCCGGAAATGATAATCATATAGCCGGAATCGGAGCTCAAGGGAATCGAACTGAACATTTTGGATATGAAGGAAGACTGACCGATCGCATTGCAACAATACCTGAAGTTTTAAAATCAGCTGGTTATAATACTTATATGTCAGGCAAGTGGCATCTTGGTTCCGATTCTTTATCTGATCCATCGCAAAGAGGATTTGACCAATCATTTGCACTTATTCCTGGTGCTGGCAATCATTACAGTGATCAGAATGTCCTTAGATCGGGAAAGTCTTTGTATCGAGAAAATGGCAAAAAAGCATCTTGGCCAGAAGGTGCATATTCAACAGATTTTTATACAGATAAGATCCTCTCCTACCTTGATTCACATGACGACTCACCATTTTTCGTCTATGCAGCTTACACCTCACCTCACTGGCCATTACAGGTAGATGAGAAGTATTCAGATCAATTCAAGGGACAATATGACAGTGGATACGAAGAGTTGAGAGAGAAGAGAATGAAATCTCTAAAAGAGTTAAAAATCATTCCTCAAAATTTAGAATCACCTCCACTTCATGAATCAGTAAAACCATGGAACTCATTAACTGAAAAACAGCAAAAAATAGAAGCTCGAAAAATGGAACTCTATGCAGGTATGGTTTCTAATTTAGACGAAAACATTGGTAGACTAATCCAATATCTAGAGGATAAAAATGAGCTTGAAAACACATTTATAATATTCATGTCAGATAATGGAGCCGCTCATAGAGATTTTTACTATTCAGAGAATTTCAAAGTTCTTCAAGAATATTATAATGACGATGTAGATAGAATGGGCAAAGAAGATTCCTACGTGTCATATGGTCCTCAGTGGGCTGAAGCTGGTTCTGCACCTTTTAAATATTTTAAGGACTATGCTACAGAAGGAGGAACCAATACTACATTGATAATAAGTAGCCCTTTAGTTAAAGCGAAAAATGAAATCAATCCAGAATACGCGACTGTACAGGACATAGCTCCAACAATTTTTGAATTAGCAAACACTTCATATCCAAAAGCCAAAAATGACCTTTATCCTTTAAAAGGAGAATCAATATTGCCCTTTCTTCGAAAAGAAAAGGAAAATATCCACTCCGAAGACCATGTCTTTGTCTTCGAGCATTTCAGCCATGCCATGGTGAAAAAGCACAAATGGAAAATTGTAAATTCTAAAAAACCATTTGATATTAAGAATTTTGAGTTATTCGACCTTGAAACCGACATTTCAGAACAAATTGATCTCCAGAGTAAGCATCCTGAAAAATATGCTGAACTTATAGCTGAGTGGGAAAAATATTCTAAAGAAGTACAGTTGCAGTTTCCAACTCCTGGGGGAGATATTTGAGTATCTGCTCAACAATGCTATAATTCCTTCTGTACCTTACATGGATTTCCAAATGCAAAAACATCATTTGGAATATCAGAAGTTACAACACTTCCTCCACCAATCGTCACATTATCACCTATTTTGACCCCAGGAAAAATTATTGTGTTCCCCCCAACCCAAACATTATCACCAATCGCAACAGGTTTTGTTATTGTTTTGTAACTAGACCTACCATTATGCTCAATGATCCTTTCTGATGCTCTAAGCGGATGACTAGCAGTATAAATTTGTACATAAGGAGCTATCAATCCATTTTCGCCAATAGTGATCTTATTATTATCTAAAAACATACAATTGACATTAATGAAAGTGCCTCTACCTATAGAAATATTTTCTCCATAATCACAAAAAAATGGAGCTTCAATCCATACTCCATCACCAGTGAAACTAAATAACTCGATCATAATTTCATTTCTTCTTTTCATCCTTTCAGAATCAAGATGATTATATTCTTTAAGTAATTTTCTAGCATTATGATACATTTCTAAGAGCTCTGGATCCCTTGAATTATAATGATGACCTGAGAGCATTTTTTGTTTTTCTGTCATTTCCATCTAATCACATTATTTTAGAGGCTCGATATTGTATTTTTTCAAAATATTACAATCTTTATGAAGAGTTATCTAGGTTGGGCATTCATTTTTTTCTTGTTTTTTACATCATGTGTACCTGTTCCAGAAGACAACCACGAGGAAGTCATCATAGACCTCGCTGATGAAGAGGTTCAAAAAATATATAGCCTCCAAAATCGTCAATCCATTGATAGTCTTAAATCTTACTTCCAACATAAAAGTGCAACCTATAGATATCTTGCTGCTTCAGCTTTTTCATCTATTCAATCAGAATCTTCAATAGAAGAATTAGAGTCTCTTCTTTTTGATAAAAATATAAAAGTCAGAACGGCAGCTGCATATTCTCTGGGGCAGACTGGCAATCTGTCTTCTGCCCAATCATTATTAGAAGCATTTGATTCTGATGAAGATAATGTGAATTCTGAAATAAATAGCACTATCCTCGAAGCGGTAGGTAAATGTGGTGATCAAAAGATGCTAGAATATATGGCCTCTACATCCACTTATAACCTGGAGGATAATCAGTTACTATTGGGTCAGGCACGTGGTATTTATAGATTTGCATTGAGAGGAATTACCTCTCCAGAGGGAACAACTCGGATGGCTGAAATGGTAATCAATAGTGCTTTCCCAATCGAGGCAAGGGTGATTGCTGCGAATTACATTCTGAGAGCGAGAAATATCGATCTTGATGAGTATAAATTCCAATTACTTCAAGTATTGAATGAAGAACCGGATCCTCGAATTAGAATTTGTTTGGCAAATGCATTGGCCAAAATCAGCGATTCAGAGTTGTATAACAACCTGTTAACTACATTAAAATCCGATCAGGACAATAGAGTTAAAGTAAATCTGATTAGAGGGTTGCGAGAATCTAATGAACCACTTTTGGTAGATTCACTCTTTCCCTATATCAGCCATTCTGATTTTGGAGTTGCTCTAAATGCTCTTTCAGTTATAAACTTGAAAGCACAACGAAGACATACCACTCAACTAAGAGAGTTAACTCAGACTATTGCTGATAGCGAAATTAGAGCAGAATTATTGAGAGCATCTTTAGCTTCTACTCCCTTTTCATATAGAAATACTAAAGGCATTATTTCTCAACAAATTATAAATGAATACAACAATGCTGCAACGGATTATAAAAAAGCATTTTTCTTGAGTGCTTTGAGTGCTGATCCTGCAAATTATAAAAGAATACTTGATCTTTTGGCTGCAGAACCTTCTAATGTGGTTCGAACTATGTCTATTGATCCATTGACGAATATTCTATCCTCATCAAATTTCCGAAACCTTTTCAGAACCCGAAGGGCACAAGAGACAGTCAAAACAGATATTATGACTTATCTAAAAAATCAGATTGATGGCGGTGATTTAGGAGAAACAGCAGCAGCGGCCATATTTTTAACTAGCAATTCTGAGAGTTTAAAAGAGGTGTTTACAGATTCATTGTTTTTTGCAAATAAGATTACTCAACTCACTGGTTCAGAATCCATAGAGGCGCGCAAATCTCTAAAGGATGCACTTGCAGCACTTACTTCATATAACAATGGTGATAATGCGATAGATCAAGCAAAACCGCTCAATTGGTCTACTCTTAAAAATATTTCAAATACACCAATAGCAATAATAGTAACTACCAAAGGTAGAATCACTGTTGAACTGTCTCCAAATTTGACTCCAGCCACTGTGGCTAACTTCATAGAACTCACAGATAATAATTATTACGATAGGAAATACATTCATCGTGTTGTCAGCAATTTTGTAATACAAGGAGGTTGCCCTAGAGGAGATGGTTATGGGAGTCTAGATTACACGATCCGATCAGAATTTCCACAACGATATTATGACTCTGAAGGATATATTGGTATGGCTTCTGCTGGCATTCACACAGAAGGTGTGCAGTGGTTTATCACACACTCTCCCACGCCTCATTTAGATGGACGATATACTATCTTTGGAAAAGTCACAGAAGGAATGGATGTTGTCAAAGACATGAGAGTTGGTGATATTATTCAAGATATTAGAATATTAAAATATAATTAGTTGTGATTTTACACGTCTGATATAATTATATGAATCAATCTTTTTTCATTTTTTTTACTTTGATTTAAACAAAATAGGCGACTTCGACATTTAGATAAGGACTGCCGTCTATTCAGCAAAAAGAAGGCAGTTTTCATAAGACTATGCAATTAGAAGTAGCTCAAGAAAAATTTGTATCAGAATGGGGACGACTCTCCTGTAACTGGGGAGTCAATAAAGCAATGGGTCAGATCCATGCCTTTTTACTTATTAGTGCTGACTCCTTGAATTGCGATCAGATCATGAACAAACTAGAAATGTCACGTGGGAATGTGAATATGAATGTCAAAAACCTCGTTCATTGGGGTTTAGTAAAAAAAAGTAGCGTAAAAGGATGTAGAAAGGACTACTACGTCGCTGAAAAAGATTTATGGAAAGTTTTTCAGTTGATCATTTCACATAGAAAACGTAAAGAGTTAGATCCTCTTCTTGACTTAGTAAAAGCTATGACACCTGTAGAGGCTAAATGTGAGAAAAGCAATGAATTCTGTAAGGTTCTTAAAGAATTAGAGATGTTCTCTAAAAAAGCAGAAAATACCTTGAATCTCCTGGTAAAGACAGAATCAAATTGGCTTACAAGACCCCTATCTAGGATGATATAGATACAAGCCTCTATTTTAACTTCTAAACATACTCAGACAGCTCAAGCCATCGCATTTCCTTGGTATCAATATTATTTCTAATTTCTCCCAACTCGATAGAGAGCGTTTCAATTTCTTGAGAAGTCAAATTAGTATCCAAAAATTGTTCCTCTATTACTCCTTTTCTTTTTTCTAATTTTTCAATTTCCTTTTCCAATCCTGAAAATTCCTTCTTTTCAAAGTAACTTAATTTTCTTGAGCCTTCAGTATCCTCATCAACGTCTTTTGGCGGTGCAGGTTTTTTAGAACTAGTTGACTTTGAAGTAATCATTTCATCCTTCGCTAGGTATTTTCCTGATTTCCACTCTGAGTAGGTGCCGTTGTAATCTTTCACACCTCCCTCTCCTTCGAAAATGAACATATGGTCTACCAGTTTATCCATAAAAAACCGATCATGAGAAACTATTACTAAACAGCCTGGAAACTGCTTCAAATAACTTTCTAATACATTAAGTGTCAGTATATCCAAGTCATTAGTAGGTTCATCTAATATGAGAAAATTAGGATTTTGAATCAGAATCGTAAGCAAATGAAGCCGTTTTCGTTCTCCCCCACTCAGCTGAGAAATATAAACTTGTTGTTGAGGGCGAGGAAACATAAAAGTCTCTAAAAGTCGCTCCGCAGAAAGTTTAAGTCCTTTTTTCAAAGGGATATATTCTGCATACTGTCGGATGTGATCGATCACTCTATGTTCTTTGCTCATATCCAGTCCATCCTGACTGAAATGACCAAAAACTACAGTACTTCCTTCTACTCTTTTTCCAGAGTCTTGACGTACTTCTCCTGTAAGGATTTTGATTAATGTAGTCTTTCCTGATCCATTCGGCCCAGCTACCCCAATACGATCTCCTTTTTTGAATTTATACCAAAAATCTTTCAGAATTACTTTTTCGTCATATGACTTTGTTACGTCATATAGCTCCAATATCTTTTTGCCTAATCGAGTAGCATCTACTTCTATTGTAAATGCTTCATCATATGTGATGCTACTGACTTTATCTTTGATTTTATGATATTCAGTAATTCTGGATTTTGCTTTGGTCCCACGTGCTTTGGGCTGACGACGCATCCATTCTAACTCCTTATAGAGTAGTTTTTTAGATTTATCAAGGACGGTATTATCCACTTGTGTTCGAGTAGCCTTTTTCTCTAGATAGTCACTATAATTTCCCTTATATGGAAAGAGAATTCCTTTGTCCAATTCAATAATCTGATTGCAAACTCTTTCTAAAAAGTATCTATCGTGAGTAACCATTAATAGAGTGAGTTTGGATTTTTGGAGAAATCCCTCTAACCATTCTATCATTTCTA
>DKPS01000057.1 GCA_002471345.1 Saprospiraceae bacterium UBA7328 | reverse complement strand
AAAATATTTGCCTTTTTAGTCTTTTTAGTTGGGGGCTTAGGGATTGTTAGTGCTCAGTACTGCCCATTACCATCAAGAGGTCAGAATATTGGGTTAAACAGCAGCTCACCGTACGCTACAGCATATACTGCAAATAGTTTGTCAAGGTTAACATATGACTATGCAGATACATTAAACAGAGGATTTAGAAATGGTGTTTTAACAAGACATGAAGTATTCGTTCTTGAAAATGATTTGAATCGATTGACGAGGAGAATTGACAGGGCATTGTATGATGGTAGATTGAGTTCTTCTGAATGGACATTTATTCAGTTTGATATAAGAAACTTAGAAAGAGATATCTCCAGAGAATGGAATGACGATCAGAGGCAAGACAGCTGATCATGTAAACTTTTGCAAGAGATAAAGAATAGAATTTCATGATTCGTTTTTGGGGAATTAGGCATGTTGCTTAGATGCAGCATGCCTTTTTTCTTGGTTTGTATTAATTTGGGAAATAGGCTAAAGTTATTTAATTACAATCCTCTTTTTGTTCCATATTATGTTCGAATTGCTAAATCTTTTGAAAGATTAAGAATTGGACAGCTCTACTTACTATTCAATGCAGTGGTTCAAAGTAAAATATGACTATCAAAAAGTTAATAAAACCTAGTGATTATTAATTCATTACAGCCTAAACTATGTGATAATTATCTTTAAACCGCGAGATTTATGCCTAAAACAAGTTGCGAATAAATTTCAGAACACGCTCAATGTGAAAGGAATTTCAAACTCATTTGAATGTGATTAGGGGTCTTCACAAGGTCCTATTTGAGCCTCAAATATCCCATTGAGTTGTATTTCAAATCCATTTGTTAACTCAATCTCATTTCCAGCGAAGAAAATCAAATTCATTGCACTATCTATTGTGACATTAGAGTGAATATTATTATTCACTTTTATTTCAGTGCCATTTGGAAAGTTATGAATGATGCTATTGTCAATTGTAATCTTATCTATTTCACAGTCGCTCAAATTTTGAATTAATTCTTCCATGTCGTTATAGATCATTAAAGTAATCGGTACTGGATTGGAATTGCAATCCTTAAGCACACATGATTCGAAAATCTGGGTAGTGTCAGTTTGGTTAAGACTCAGAATAGTTGAAAAGGGATCGATTAGATCTCCCTCATAAATAAGATTTTGTCCATTCGGATCAGAAAACCATTGCGTCGATCTATTGTAGGTGAAATGAATTCCAAATTCTTCTATATATCCTTGATCTAGATTGAAACCATCATACACTAAAAGTGTCCAGGTTCCTTCTACACTATTAGAATATGTATTATTTAAATAGGATTGGGCTTTGAATATTCCTTCCTTTGAATAAGGAGGGCCTGGATTTCCAAATCCCGTATTTGAGGTTTGACAAATGACACCATAATCAATATGGTCCATTGATGCTGTATCTGAAACAATAACGTTTATATTGTCTTCACCACAACTTGGTGAATTTATAAAAAGAGGAAAAATAGTACCGGAGGGTGATTGCAGGTATATTTGTAAATCACTGGCCCAAGTATGGGTTATTCTAAAATCTATTTCCATAAAGTCAGGTACAATACTAGATGAAACTAATATGGAAGACTTTGAAGTGTCTAAGTCATTAATGGCTATTCTATTTTTATTCTGGTATGCATCTAATTCTCCAGCACCAGGGCACGAGCTAGAGTATCCCTCATATGAATAAGTTTCTGTCAAATGCATTCTTACTGTATCCCAGTCTATTGAATCAACAACAAAGGGAATGATCATAATTGTGCTGTCAAAAAGAATCAAGTTATTCATTGTGTCCTCTATTATGACTTGATAACTTCCCTGACTTAGATTTTCATAGACATGATTTGCTGAAGTGAGACTATCTGGCATTATATAGGAATGGAGCCCATTCTGTCCACAATTAAAAGTAATTGCCAGAAAGGAACTCGTATCAAATGCGCACCCTTCATCTATTTCTAAATCAACCACCTCTTTTACAGCCACAACTACAGAAGTTACATACAGATCTGAACACTCTGGATAGTGGGTGGGAAAAATGATTAAATCATAATTTGAGGCTCCAATATTTAAAAATTCTCCAGATGTATTTGAAGTTGTGTCTTCTCCATCAATCAATTGAAATGTATAGTCCAACTTCATTGATGGGACTGTAATGCGTATTTCTCCATCATTGGAATTTTGACATGACTCAGGTGTTACAGATATTTCATCCACAAGAATAAATGGACAATCCAAACATGTAATATTTGCCTTCCATCCGACAGAGGTGTTTACTGAGGTTGAATGAAATTTTACAGTAACACATCCACTCGAATGAGTTGAAAAAATGTCCCCTCCATTTGGTAGCTCACTGATATCTTCTTTACAGTATTTACCAATAAATTCAAGTGTATCTACTTCATCTCCTTGATATATTTCTATATAATCATATTGACATGAAGGACTATTTTCGAAAATTGAATATTCGATAAAGTCTAATAAAATTGATGAGGTATCATTGTCAGAACAAATCACATATGTTGTGTCGATATTATGAGGATAATTTCCTTCACCTCCTAGGTCCAGAAAAAGAGTCCCACATATGCGATGTGAAAAAGTCCTTATTGCTGAAAATGGGCCAATTTTACAATCATTTAGTCCTCTTACACGCCAATATTGTTTTTCAGTACCAACACTGTTTAAATAATTGAATTCTGAGAAATCTAATAAAGTATCTACTTGTATAATGCTAAAAAAAGTGTCTTTAGAAATTTGTAGATTATATTTATTGGATTCAATTTCGTCGTTCCAATTCAAAATTATTGGTCTATCTGATAATATGGTGTCATGATTTGGGCTCAGTTGAAATGGTGCATTTGGTGAACCAAATGTTGTAATTTGTAATGGAATAGTATCCATTTCAGTACCATTAGATGCTATGACTGAAAATGAATAGGTTGTGCTATCAGGAAGTCCAATGGTGTCTATAACAACAAGTGATACTTGATCTGGTACTGTGACTGAGATCTCAGAAAATATAATATCTACGGTATCTTGGAGACCAATTGTAGTAAGCCCTACTACATGTTGAATTTCAGTATTAGTATAGAAGCTGAGATTAAACCTAAAGGTATCACAGGCCTTTTGTGCAAATGGATCAGCGGTAACAAAAAAGTCAGAATCATCTAGACAATTAGCCGGTGATCCAGGTGGCAAATCAAATGCTTGTGTCCCATCACTAACACTAGACGAGGAGCCTTGATCAGCTGATACTCCTAAACCTCTCTTGGCAAATGCTTCCCAAATAACACATGAATTCGAACCTCCACTTAATAAAGTATCTGCCCTGAGTATTGCATCCCTTCCATCTACAAAACCTGGGCTACATGTTTGAAGTTTTAATCCTTCAGTTACAAGTCTCAGAGCAATGTTGTTACCACCTGTACCATGATAAAGATCAGAATCATATCCATACTTGTCAATGAGTCCCCATGTCATTTCCCACAACATAGAGCACCATACACTACCGACTCCATGAGGAACTGAGACTGACTTAACATGATCGTATGTCTGTGGATTGATGTTGAAATCTATGCTGTAAGGAAAAGGTCTAATACCATCTCCATTTATAGGGTCTCCTACCAAATAGTTCCCCATTCCTCTTTTATCAGCGCCCATATCTCCAGGCTTCATAGTAAAAACCATAGCGAAGTAGTCAGACCAACCTTCTCCCATTTGTTCTGTATTGGAAAGGCAGAAAGAATTCCCTGAGCCTCCTGTAAGTCTGTTAGAAATACCATGACCATATTCATGGACGACTACTCCGTTATCCAAGTCACTATCATGACTTGGGTTGGATTGATTACAGGTATACATTTGCATTCTTGGGTTACTTCCATCAGGTGGAGTAGAAAAATTAGCATTACAGTTTCCATCATCTTGGGCATCTGCGTATACAAAATCACTCCCAGCTCCATCACCACTATAATTCGTTTCTTGAAAATTTCCAGATGCTTCATCAAATCCATAATAATGCATCACGTCATGAACCAGATTATTCCAATAGAAGAGATTAGTCACCGCACCTGCTTCATATGTAGAGGGTGCGTTATTCAGGTGTATAGGATTGTTAAAAACCAATGAATCCCCTCCATCAGGGCTGAAACCAATAGTTGACTCATTATCACCATTCTGATCTTCTTTTGCCCATACGTTGTTACCACGTGTTATTGTATATTCAGGACCAGCAGCACCATTAGTATCATGCCACCCAAAAGGTGATGCAGTAGTATCTGCTGGATTAGTAACCAAAGATTGAGGCCCATGATAAGGGCTTTCTAGAGGATAGGGGAATACAAGGTAACATTCATGTGTATCCTGAAGTATGACAGCAGATTTGGTTAATGGTAGTGTTTTGTCATCGTGAAATTCTTTTCTTTCTAAATGAGATCTGTTTGTGAATGCAGTTGGAGTACAGCTAATGGTATAATTTGCTTTATCAATTATTTCCCCTGACTTAGCATTAATCAGAATTTCCCACCAATCAGATGAAGATTTAAGTTCAATTTGAACTGAATAGCCATATTGTAAAAAGCCGCTTTTGTCAAAAAATAAAATACCCCTAAATGGAATATCGCCGTAAGCAATATCTTTTATACGTGCCTTTGCAATTCTATTATTTTTGTCTTCATTCAATATCTCAATGCTCAATTTGTGAAAAGGGATTTCTAGATGTTGAGCAATTTTTATTAACAAATCTTTTGTGCTTAATTCTCCCATAAATGCCATTTCATTTGTCATTTGGAGTTGAGTTTGTTCTTTAAAATTTATTTGAGCATGATTTTCATTGTTTTTTTTATCGTAGTGAAAACTAGATTCAGTGCCAATTATAGGTTGACCATTCATCACTTGACGGGTATATACATGTGTGATTCCGGTCTCATGATCCGTGTGTGAAGAGGTTACGACATACTCAATTTGAATAGGATTTTCTAAAACGGAATGCTTATCTAATGCTGATTGGATGTATGAATTTGACTGCCCATTCAGTATGATCTGAAGAGAAAGAGCCCAAAATATCAACAAAAAGTTAAGCCTTATTTTCAATAAACTTGAGTTAGTTCAACTCAAAAATAGTACATCAAAAGATCAAATAGACACAATATTTAATATTTTTAAGAGAAGCATATGAGTATCAATGATTTATAGGATATTGAGCACTCTTAAATAATCCATTTTATGAAGAAAAAATGCCTTGTTTGTGAGGAAGAATTCGTAGGTCGAGTTGATAAGAAATTCTGCTCTGATGAGTGCAGAGTTGAGTATAATAATAGGCTCAATCGAGACCTTAATAACTATATGCGAAATGTAAACAACATCATTAGAAAAAATAGAAGAGTTCTAGCTGCTTTAAATCCAAACGGAAAAGCAAGAGTTAATCAGAAATCACTTCTGGATAAAGGCTTTAAATTTAATTATATGACTAGTATTTATACTACTAAAGCTGGAAAAGTATATCACTTTTGTTATGAGCAAGGGCTTTTAGATATAGGTGGCGGGTATTATACTTTGGTAGAAAAACAGGATTATGTAGAATGAATATGAAGGGCTGCTTTGTTAGGTTATTAGAAATGGAAAGTTGTTTGTATTAATACCTGATACTCAAGTTTATACCTATCCCATCAAAACCGGGATTTTTGTCGTTTCCTGCTAATGCCGCATTTGAAATATGAGTATTTCTTAGTCCTAGATTGTATGAAATATTTGGGCTCTTATTTTCGATTTGGATTCCATAAAAAGTGTAAAAGTTGAATTTTGTTCCTCCTTCTGGAAATGCTCTGATATAATATGCAGGACCTACGCCATTTGAGTAAGAAAGCCTCCACTTTTGAGAATTAATGAGATTCCAAGAAAAGAATGGACTCAATCCTAATCCTGTTTTGAAGTCATTATCATTTATTCCAAAAATGCCAAGTTCGTATCCTAACCAAATCGCTTTTTTCCATTGCCATCCGGTCCTATATTTGAAACTATATACAGTAGACAATGGCTCTTTTCTGTATTTATGATAATATTCAAAATGTAGTGAGTTAAATTTTTCAGAAGTGGTGATTTGATGATTCTTTTTGGAGAGTAGATGCACAAGACCCAGAGCGATGCCATTGTAAAGTAGGACTTTGTTGTCACCCAAATCCACAACTCCCAAATCCACAGGATCCTTCCAATTCCAGTTAGATTGTGCAAGAGCGTATTGTGGAAGATAAAGAAATAATACAATGAATATCGATATGAAAGTCTTAGACAGCTTGGATGATATCATACTGAGTTATCACTTGTAAAGTGCCAGCTGTGTCCTTGGCAATTACAGCGGGAACAGATTTTGTGATATACCTATTGAGTTCTTTAACCAAAGTTTCATTACTTACTAATGGAAATGGAAGTCCCATTATTTCCGTTACTTTTTTATCACCGTTTCTGAACGGATCTTCTAGGATAAAACTGAGTAAATTGCTCTCGGTAATAGACCCGATAATATCATCTTTTTCTAATACAGGCATTTGTGAGATATCACTGCTCTTCATAATTTCAAGTGCTTCTCTAACAGACATGTCAGGGTTTACTGTTATGAATGTACTGTCAGATTTTTGAGAAATAAGGTCACCTACATTCAAATCTGTTGTTTCTAAAAAACCTCTTTCCCTCATCCAGTCATCATTGTAGACTTTTCCTACATATCTACTGCCGTGATCATGAAAAATGACAACAACTATATCCTCTTTTTTCAGCTTTCCTGAAATCTGCATTAATCCTGCCATGGCAGACCCACAAGAATAGCCTTGAAATAGACCTTCTTCTCTTGCAAGTCTACGACACATGATTGCTCCGTCTTTATCACTTACTTTTTCAAAATGGTCAATTAGAGAAAAGTCAACATTCTTAGGTATGATATCTTCACCTATTCCTTCAGTTATATATGGATAGATTTCTTTTTCATCGAACTCACCAGTTTCATGGTATTTTTTAAAAACAGAACCATAAGTATCTACTCCCCATATTTTAATATCAGGATTTTGTTCTTTAAGAAACTTAGCTGTACCGGAGATAGTGCCTCCTGTTCCTACACCTACAACCAAATGTGTTATTTTGCCTTCAGTCTGCTCCCATAGCTCAGGCCCTGTAGAAAGATAATGAGCTTCCTGATTGGATAGATTGTCATATTGGTTGCACCAGTAGCTATTGGGTATTTCCTTATTAAGTCGCTCAGCGACAGAATAATAACTCCTGGGATCCGTAGGGGTTACATTTGTAGGGCATACAATCACTTCTGCGCCAAAAGCTTTTAGAATATCTATTTTTTCTTTTGATTGCTTGTCTGCCATTACAAAA
>DKPS01000207.1 GCA_002471345.1 Saprospiraceae bacterium UBA7328 | reverse complement strand
TCTTAAGTAACGTAAGTCTTCATGATGAGAAATATGCCTATAAATAAAAGCTGGAAAGTGATAAGAAATGAGAGGAGTGAAATCAGGCTTTGTTCCATTTATTAAAGGTAATTGGATTAACATTAATGGATGGATTCTTTAGAATTCTGTCATCATACATTGAAAGGAAATCTCAAATATCTACTTAAAATATTTTAAAAGATTCTTACTTTAAAAAGGGAGATACAAATTCATCTATACTTCAATAGGCTGACAAAATTTCTTGGTGATAGCTTTGATTTATTTGAAATTAAACTATGCTTTTAAAACCAGTCTTTTTATAAAAAAACATAATGATCATGCTATTTAAGCAATGCATCAAATGACAATTTAAGTGTCAATATACATTGATTACTATTTTATTCTTGTCAAAGTAAAACAAATCGAATTCAATGCTCGGAGAAAGTTTTATTTCTAAAAAAAATTACTCAATTCTCATTCTTTTAATATTAACTGCAGCCATACTTTGCTATTCGTTTTATTTTTAACAGAAATAAAAAACAACCCTGATGACAAATCAGTGATATCGACAGTAACATCTTCAGCAGAATTAATATTCTGAACAATTTGACCCATAGAATTTAAGATTTGAATATCATAATTGTTAGTCAATCCTTTAATTGAAAAATAACCAGATGCAGGGTTAGGATGAATGGTCAATGCATTTGACTCTAAATTTAAATTAGATGTAGTAGTGCTTAATGTTAATGCTTGATTATAGAGTTCTTCTATAATCGAAAAAGCATCACCCTCTCCATTCGTAAGTACACAAATACCAATTTCATTATCTGGGTCCATGTACATTTCTGTACTGACACCATCTTCGCCGCCATTGTGTCCCCATAACATAGTAGATCCTCCTTCACTGAGTGAAAACTCTTCTTGATACCAACTCAATCCTTGAGTAGGTTCCAAGGAAGGGATTTCAGAACTCCACATTTCTGAAATAGATGTAGAAGATAATAGCTTCTTATCTCCAAACATTCCTCCATTTAAATAGGCTATCATAAAATTTGCAAGGTCTTTCACATTGCTTCTTAACTGTCCATTTGGATAATCCGCAAAACCATAATGATTGTATGGCATATAACTACCTGATTGATATTGGTATGGTCGGGCCACATGGTTAGAATCTAAATCAGCCATAAACCATGCTGTATTTGACATCTCCAATGGTTCAAAAATTTGTCTCTTACACAATTGATCAAAGGCCATTCCTGAAGCTACTTCACTTAGATATCCTACCAAAGCAGAACCAGCATTGGAATATTGATAAAAGCTCCCTGGCTTTTTAGTCAAAAAATTATCTTCTGCATCATAATCAATACCACTACTTGCAAAATAGCGCTGCATACAATCTGCTAGTGATATTGTAGGGTCAGGATAGCCATAATAAGAATCTAGTGCTGCACCATCATTAATGGACGCGGTATGAGTCATCAATTGTCTAATAGTAACCGAGTCAGTTGTAAACCCAGGAATATCTGCATCCCAAGACAGAATATCATTCACATCATTGTCAAAATTTACAGTACCATTTTCCTTTAGTTGCATTATAGCAGTACCTGTAAAAACCTTAGATAATGAGGCAAGCAGAAAAATAGTCGTGTCTTCAACTTGGGTATTATTTTCTATGTCTGCGTAGCCATAAGATTCTATCCATACTATTTCGCCGTTTTTTACTATAACCGTAGACACACCAGGGAACCGCTCAGAGGCCATTTCAGTCTGAATAAAATTGTCAATGACTGCACTAGGATTTGGGTTGATTTGTCCTTTTAATGAACAAGAAGAAAGCGTAATGATTAGAAGTAATAAAGTGGAAATTAGATCCTTATATCTGTGTTTACCTTTCATAGCTTTAAAAGCATTTTTCACTTATCTTCTGCACCATGCTTAATTAAAAAGCTTAACAAGCAACAAGTATTGAGATACAAAGATATTTGCTTTTTGTATAGCATATGAACCAAGGTTTGTGTATTTCGAATAGCTGGCTTTTACTGGACATGAAAACACAATTTGTTGTGTAGTATATCTAATTGCAATATTTATCTATTAATTCATTCTTTTCCTTAGCTAATTTATTTTTGTTTGTAAAAAATGATAAAAGCCGAAAAATATAGTTGAGGATCCCTTTTACATGAGAATCCGATAATTCTCCAACAACAAGTGCTTGGGATATTCTTTTTGGAAAACCCTTACTTGATAAATATCCGTCACGAGCTAAGCCGAACATTATTGCTATTCCATTCTCAAATTCTTCATTTCCTGGTTCTAAAGTTCCACGAAAAATAACAGGTTCTTCTGATTCCGACCAAAATGTATGTTGTTGGCCAATTTCTATTCTGCAAGACTCTCCTTCTGTTAATGTAAAAACTTTCTTTTCTACTTTTACATTCATCTGGCCTTTTACCATCTCAAACTCTTCGGTAAAATCTTTATGAAAATGAAGTGGTGGGCCTTTACCTTTTGGGCCAATTTCAATTTCAATTACGGTCTTTTTTCCGTTAGTCTCATTTGAAGTCAGAAGAAAAGTTGCTCTTTCGGAAGTAATCGGATTATAAATTGATTTTCTTGGTTGACTACTCATTTTCGCTTTTTATTTACACACAAAGTCCAAATATCATCCGTATGCTGAACTTTACAAATTTCAGTAAAAGAATCTGATCTCAACAGCCTTATCAAATAGCGCTGTAAGCTTAAGCATGATAATGCATGTTGGGAAATTGCTTACTGATTTAGCAGCCACCCAGGTTGATAACCTATAGTAGACATGATAAACAGACCCATTGCAATATATAGAATCATTATGATCAAATGAATAATATGTTTATTAGACTTTAGTGCAATGATAAGCGGAATAATTCCGAGTAGAGCGGGTAACTGACTAGGGGTAAATGGGTTTAGTTCTAACAAGATAAATCCAGATGTTTGAATATTAATTAGTAAAAGAAGCAATATAAAATAGTACTTATTCTTTACTTTATAAAAGTAGATTTTCCATGACTTAACAGATTCCGCATCATTAGGAATCAATATGGCAGCCAAGAAATAATATAGTGCCGGTTCAACAATGGCAACAAAAAATTTCCATGAAGTCCATTCAACATTATTATGAGCCCATGTGGTCCAGAAACTCTGAATAGTATATAAAAATACCGCAAATATTGAAAGTATATGGACAGAGTAAGCGCTCTCTTTTTTTATCACAGTAGTAAGACCACCAGCTAGATGCAGTAGAGTTGCTGTGTAAAATAGTGTGACAGCGATAGAAAGATATCCATGGAGTTCCATACTAATATATTTTCATTTGTTTTCTTTTTTTAGTTGTCACTAATGTGTGCATAATCAACGGCTGGCTGAAATGGAAGGCTGACCGTTTTATGCGATGTTAACGCCTTTTCTTTCTGATTTCAAAGTTTGAATTTTTCAAATGTATTGCCATTAAATTTATATGCTCCTGCTTCTTGTGTGCCAAGCCATAGGTCGCCTTGTTTGTCTTTGTAAATGGAGAAAAGAGTAAGATCTTTAGAACCATCCTTGACAGAATAATGAGTAATGCTCTTACCATCATATCGCCAAACTCCCTGTTCATATGTCACCATCCAGAGGTCTCCTTTATTATCTTCGATAGCCGACATGAAGTAAATCAAGTTCTTTCCTTCTGGCGACTTTAAATTGTCAATTCCTTTTTCTCGTTTGTAATTTATTAAAAATTTGTCTTGTTCGATTACACTGGTTGGAAAGATATTGTAACGATGCTTGGTATTACAGAACCAGAATTTTCCTTCTTTGTCTTCAATAATTGAACGAATGCCAAAAGAGCCACCACCTTCTATTAAGGTCAAATGTTTTTCATACATCCAATTTAATGATTTGCCATCGAAGCGACAAATGCCAAAATCGGAAGTCCCAAACCAAATATATCCCTTACGATCCTTATAAATAGTGTAAACATCATAAGGGCTCCATGGAGCCTTCCCGTTTACTTCATAATATTCATCTTCCATATAGTGCTTAGGAAATGTTAATTGATGCAATGATTTGCCGTCATAGCGATAAGGGCCGTTTTCTCCTGTTTTACCCAAAATAGAAAACCACAAATCATTCGGATTTAGCACCCATTCATTACTTTCTATTACTGGTAATGTGGTGAATTTTTGGCCGTCAAATTTATTGATGCAATCCAAGCTGGTGATGAAAACATTGCCTAAGTTGTCTTCCTGAATTCCTCGAATTCTGTTGTTAAGCAACCCGTCTTTGGTTGAAAAATGAAGAATTGATTTACCATCAAAGCGATAGACTCCTTGTCCATCACTTCCAAACCAGAAGTGGTTGTTCATGTCTTGAAAAATAATCCAGATATTTTTATCAAGTTCAAAAACAGTATCTCCTATTGCAACACTTGGATGTTGTTCATTTCTGCTGTTGTTAGAAACTGATGAGGTATTTTGACCGCTGCATGAAGTCAGTATAGTCAATATACTGAATAGAATAATCATATTCAGTTTCATTCTTTGCTTGTTCAATATTTTCATTATCTCGTAAAGCTACTGCTAAGGTAAGTGGATATGCAGAATGAGCGAATGCGAATATTGGCATATCCATATTGTTGTGCGCAGTTTTTTATTTGTATAAATCTCCGTTCAAATACTTTAGTCCTGAATCACTGATCACAGTTACAATTGTTTTCCTTTTACAATTATTCCTGATCTTTGTAAAGCAGCCCAAATATTTGAACCAGATGTAACTCCTCCAAAAACTCCTTCTATTCTAGCCAATTTTCTGGCGGTTTCAAAGGCATCTTCATCTTTTACAGAAATAATTTCATCAGCTAGGTCCATTCTGCATATTTCTGGAATGAATCCAGCACCCGTTCCTTCAATTCTATGAGTTCCTGTCGTATCCCCACCTGACAAAGTTCTTACATTATATGGTTCTACAGGAATACATCTAATTCCAAGTATTTCTTTCTTAAATATCTCCGCATTTCCCGAAAAGCAACCACCGGTTCCAATACCAGTTATAAACTCATCTATGTTTGTGCCTAAAACAGTCATTATTTCATTTGCCATTTTGTGATAAGCATTTACTTTCAAATGATCTTTAAAGAAGAATTACTGTGTTCATCCAAATAAACACATACTAAATACTCAGCTCCACATCGTTTATATAAATACTTTATTTTTCAAATTTGCATTCTCATTCTTGAAGAGGATTACATTGAGAATTTCCTTGGCAGATTATAGTTTTAAGATTCATCTTTCTAGATCTTATAAAAGACTATTCGTACATTATTATCAATAAAACAGAACCTATGCAAAAGGCCATCATATTGTTCCTAATCTGGATCCTGATCACTACACTTTCATGCAAGCAGCATAATAATGATATCCAGATATCTGACCCTATTCAGACGGCCATCAAATCTAAATATTTCGCAGAACATACTGCTGGATATATAAGTGTGAAAGATGGCTTCACATTTAGACTAAATGAAGCGTATTCTGATGATCAGCGCACTGAAGTAAGTGGAGTTAAAATCAAACCAAAGGTAGATGGCCGATGGTCTTGGGATAATGGGAATACTATTTCTTTCCGACCAGATGAAACCATGAAGTATGGTCAAAAATATACGGTAAGCATTATGCTCAATGAATTGTTAGAAAATGATGAGCATCCTTCTTCA
This sequence comes from Saprospiraceae bacterium UBA7328, assembly GCA_002471345.1. Classification (GTDB taxonomy): domain Bacteria; phylum Bacteroidota; class Bacteroidia; order Chitinophagales; family Saprospiraceae; genus UBA7328. The sequence goes on along the minus strand of DKPS01000207.1, from coordinate 5,635 downwards.
CCTATTTCATTTCAAATTACATCTAGAGAACTTAAATTCTCAGTATCATTCAATGGACTCAAAATAAGTCAGAGTAATAATGGTGATGAACTTTCTCTGGAAGGGATAATATATACCACTGATTATGTGGATCCTAAGATTATAGAATCAGCATTCTTCGTATCTCAAAACAACGCAGAACCTCAGGTAAATTGGGAACATACCTCGAACGGTCAAAGGCACTTTCTATCAATCAATAAAATTTCCCAACATGAAACCGAGGATACAGACTTAACCATAAAATGGGATGGTAAAAAATGGGAAAAATCTTTTATAGGAGAACAAATTATTCCTATAAATGCAAAAGAAAAATTCGCACAGACCGATATAAAAATCTCAAGTAGTCCCGATCGGTTCATCAGAATTTTTTACTCCAGACCCTTAAAGAATCCTCAAAATCTAAGCGGTTTGGTTTCCTTAGACGGGAGTATTAGGGACATTAAAACTAATATTGTTGACAACGTACTTTTCATATATCCAAAGTCCACACTCGAAGGAAATTTTGACTTAACCGTTTCGAAATCTATTCAAAGCTTTGATGGTCAAAGGTTGAGCTCGGAATCTAACCAAACACTACGCTTTGACTATCACAAACCAGATTTGAGGATGGTTGGGAACGGAATGATAATTCCCAACTCTAATGAATCATACATGCCTATAGAAGTGATTAATCTTACTGCTGTAGACATTGAAATATTTAAAATATTTGAAAACAATATTCTCCAGTACCTCCAATCAAATAATCTCAATGGAAATTATTCATTGAGTCAAGTAGGTCGGATTGTTCATCGTGAAAAAATAGCAATAGATGGCATGAACGATGAACAAAGTCGCAACAAATGGACAAGAGTTGGCATCAACCTAAAAGATTATATAAATTCTGATCCTGCCTCAATCTATCAGGTACGTTTAGGTTTTCAATCGTCTTATGCCATAACTGAATGTGATGAACAATCAAATCAAAAGATCATAGTCCGTAGTGGTGATGAGAGCATGATCAATTATACGAATGATTATTATGAAAATTGGGAAAATAGAGACGATCCATGTAGTAGATCATATTACAGTCCTGACCGTGTTATTCAACAAAACCTCCTGTTTTCTGATGTAGGAGTGATAGCAAAGCAAGGAGGTCAAAACCAATATCATATAGCTGTAAATAGTCTTTCAAAAGGAAATTCTATTGATAATGCAACCGTATCATTCTATGATTACCAACAGCAGTTAATAATGGAAGGGAAGTCAAATGGCAATGGGTTCCTTACGGTAAAAACTGAAAATGAAGCATCTTTTCTAGTAGTCAGTCATACTACCGGTCATGCATATGTCAAACTCAATGATCAAAATTCTAATAGTCTGACTGACTTCGAAATAGGAGGAACTCAGAGAAATGAGGGAGTAGATGGGTTCATTTATGCTGATCGCGGTGCACATCGACCTGGAGATACCATGTTTATCAATTTTATGCTGGATGATACTGACCGACCATTGCCACTTCATCATCCCGTGACTTTAGAAATCAGAGATCCAAAAGGAAACAAAAAATATGATCTTACTACATCTGACCATGTAGAGCGGATCTATGCCTTTGCTGTTCCCACTGAGTCAAATGACCTTACTGGGCAATGGAGAGCCATTATTAAAGTAGGAGCTCATCAAATCACAAAACCTCTAAGAGTAGAAACTATAAAACCCAATAGACTCAAAATTGAAGTTTCAACACCGGATGAACTTGACTATTCTCAACAAAGCCAAAGGAATGTAAACCTAACATCAAGATGGCTTCATGGCGCATCTGCAGATGGCCTTAAAGTCAAAGTAGATGGCCAATATAAAAACACGAGGCCTTCTTTTAAAGGATATGATAATTATGCCTTTATGGATCCTGCTAGACAAGGCAGTCAAGCATTAGTAAATATTTTTGATAAAAATTTAGACGAAAATGGGCAAGCAGAATTTCCAATAAGGATTAGTCCTGAAGCTTTTCCAGGAAAGGTGATTGCTAATATCAAATCCAGAGTATTCGAAAATGGAGGCAATTTTTCAGAATCTCATTCTTCATTCAAAATAAGCCCATTTAACACATATGTAGGTGTGAATACTCCAGAAAATAGATGGGGAGACAAGTCTGTAAAAATAGGGGATAATGCAACTTTCAAAATTGTATCCTTATCAGCCGATGGTAAAAAAGCCGCAGACCGAAATCTTACGGTTGGTATTTACAATATTGACTGGAGGTGGTGGTATTACCAAGGAGAACGATACAATATCTATAGACTCAATTCTGCAGAGCATAAAGATGCATTCTACACAGATAATGTAAAATCTAATGCTAATGGAGAATTAGACCTTACTATCGATTTTCAAGATGTCGAATATGGACGTAAATTGATAAGGATATGTGATGATGAATCCGGTCATTGTACAGGAGAATTCTTCTATGTCAGAGGATGGGGACAATCTAATGTAGACCAGGAAAGAGAGAGTCTTGCTAAGTTGAATTTCAATAGTGATAAGAAAGAATATAATGTTGGAGAAAAGGTAAAGGTGATTATACCCTCTGAAAAGGGAAGCAAAATTCTGATCAGTCTTGAAACTGGAAATGATGTCATAATGAAGGAGTGGATTGAAGGATTAGAAGGTTCTACAGATTATGAATTCACTGCTTCTCAAAACATGAGTCCTAATATCTATGTACATGCAATAATGGTACAGTCATATGATACCAAAGAGAATGATCTACCACTAAGAATGTATGGTGTCGTTCCCATCAAAGTGACTGATCCTAAGAGTATTCTATTGCCACAAATAGATTTGGCTGAAAAGTTAGAACCTAAAGAAAAATTTACAATCAAAGTAACAGAACAAAACGGCAAACCTATGGCTTATACAATTGCCATAATAGATGAAGGACTTTTAGATCTTACAAACTTCAATACGCCAAGTCCACATGATCACTTCTTTGCTAAACAGTCTTTAGGTGTAAAGACTTGGGATCTTTATGAACATGTAATGACAGATATCAATGGCTCTGTAGATCGAATAATCACAGTAGGTGGTGATGATGATGGAAGTGGACCTGGAGGAGCTAAGAAAGCAATAAGGTTTAAGCCAGTAGTAATGACAGCTGGACCTTTTTACATTCATAATGGAGAATCAAGAGCGCATACTTTCGAGATGCCTAACTATATAGGTTCTGTCAGAGCAATGGTAATAGCCAAAAAAGAAAAGGCATATGGCCATAATGAAGTAACAGTACCTGTAAAAAAAGATGTGATGATTCTTCCTACCATGCCAAGAGTAGTAGGACCGGGAGAAATTGTAAGCATCCCAGTTAGTGTTTTTGCAAATGAAAGTCATGTAAAAAACGTCACCGTAAAAATAGAAAGCACCCCAAATTTCGAGATGATATCTTCTACATCAAAGAAAGTAACCTTCTCCAAAACTGGGGAGAAAATGATTTTTTTCAAAGCAAAAGTGAAAAACAAATTAGGGGTAGCAAAAGTGAATATAAGTGCCAAAAGTGGCAATCAGAATATCGACCAAAATATAGAAATAGACATAAGAAATCCAAACCCTTATGAGTCATTAGTCTATGATCAAGTTATCGAACCCGGAGAAAGTTGGAATACAAATCTTGATCTAGTAGGTATTGAAGGTACGAATGAAGGATTAATAGAATTAAGTGCGATTCCTCCTATGAATCTAGAAAGAAGACTGGAGTATCTCACATCATATCCATATGGATGTGTAGAACAAACAGTTTCTGCAGCTTTCCCACAGCTAAGTTTGGAAAAGGTCATAGATGTGGATTACAACAGAGAAAAGAAAATTGAGAAAAATATCAATAGTGCAATAAGGAGGTTGTCCAAGCTTCAGAATGCAAATGGAGGAATGTCTTATTGGCCTGGGAGTAAGCAGGTAAGCAGGTGGGGCACCTCCTATGCTGGGCATTTTATGATTCAATCAAAAGATAAAGGATACTATGTGCCCACTGACCTTTTGGCATCATGGGCAGAGTATCAAACCAAAGCTTCTAGGGAATTTAGAATGGACAGAAGTAGAAAAAGATGGCATCAGCAATGGGAGATGAAAGATCAAGCATATCGATTGTATGCTTTGGCTTTGTACGGTAACCCAGAATTACCATCAATGAATGTACTACGACAAGAAATCGATTTACCACCTTTAGCAAAATATCTCCTTGCTGCAACTTATGCCCTTTCTGGCAAAGCTCAAATTGCAAACGATTTGATAAAAAACACTTCCATAGAGGTCAATCCATATAATGAATTAGCTTATAGTTATGGATCTGATCTAAGAGATATGGCTCTGATTGCTCAAACTCTTATGACATTAGAGAAAACCCAAGTAGCAGGTCAAGTTGTAAAAAGGATAGCCGATAAGTTGAGTAGTAATAAATGGTATAGCACTCAGACTCTATCTCATGCCCTTCTAGCTGTCTCCGATTATGTCAGTACATATGAACGAGACGATCTGAAATTCAGTATTGATATTGCAGATAATGGAAATCAAGAGGTTAATTACAAGAAGCCGATATACCTATATTCATTTAACCCCGAAAAATCTGAGCAAAAGAAAGCTTCTATCCAAAATATGTCAAAAGATGTCCTTTTTGCGCGTATCACTGTGAGTGGCCAAAAATCTCCCTCAGAAGTCATACAATCTCCTTCATATAATAGAAACATCACCTTAGATGTGACTTATAAAAGTATGAATGGAGAAAAAATAGATCCAAGTGAATTAGAGAGAGGGACTGATTTCATTGCTCATGTCACAGTCAAAAACCAAAATAGCAGAGGCAATTTATTGGATGAAATGGCCCTCTCTCAAATATTTCCATCGGGCTGGGAGATTCAGTCTGGAGGCCTTAATAATTTGGATGAAACATTAAAAGAGGACAGCTATGATTATCGAGATGTGAGGGATGATAGAGTCTATACGTTTTTTGATTTAGGTGATAAGAAAGAATATAAAGTTATGCTCACGGCGGCTTATGATGGTGAGTATTTTCTTCCTCCTATAAGTTGCAAAGCTATGTATGATAACGAAATCCAAGCTAAAACGAAAGGTATGAAAGTAAAGGTTCTAACTCCTTCTCCATAATCTCATTAGGTTTTGAAAAAAGGTATAACAAAAAGAAAACAAATTCTGTACTTGAAGAAGGCTCTAGTTGGTGTTCTTGCTTTAGGTATTATTTTTCTTTTTTCACCCCTAAAACTAGACTTACTCAAAGACCCATATAGTACTGTAATCGAAGATAAGAACGGCATTTTACTTTCAGCTCAAATTGCCGAAGATGGACAATGGAGGTTCCCAATATTGGATGATCTTCCAGAAAAATTTGTGAAATGTATTACTACTTATGAAGACAAACGATTCTTCAATCATTTTGGCATAGACCCTATCGCAATTGCTCGGGCCATCCGACAAAACATTACGGTGGGCAAAATAGTATCGGGTGGTAGTACCCTCTCAATGCAGGTCATGAGAATGTCAGGTAGAAATAAAAAAAGGACACTGCTACAAAAATCTAAAGAGACATTAAACACCCTGAGATTAGAAGCACAATTTT
>DKPS01000255.1 GCA_002471345.1 Saprospiraceae bacterium UBA7328 | reverse complement strand
CCCTACTACTCATCATGGACAGGCCAATACAGGTAAAAACTGTCCACCTACTCATCACGGGCAAGCCAATACAGGTAAAAACTGTCCACCTACTCATCATGGGCAAGCTAATACGGGTAAGAATTGTCCAACTACTCACCATGGTAGAGCAAATACTGGACTAGGGTGTCCAATTACACATTTTGCACATGCAAATCAGGCTACCTATTATAGCCATCAAAGTAGAAGCGGAGGATGTTGCTGCTGTTGCCGAAGATGTCGATGTTGTGGTTGCTGCTAAAGGACTCAATTTTGTATCTATGAAAAAATGAAAGTATAGTGCTGATAAGTTTATTAAACCTTCATAACTATTTAATAAATAGAGGTTTATTCTCAAGTGAAAGCATAGTTAGTGAACATTATGTTGCTTCTTATTTTCAATATAGATCAAACATTTTTATTGTAAAAAATCAAAATGACAACGGTCTGGTTTTAAAAAAACCTCAATACCAAGATGAACCTGCATATTTTCTAATTCAAAAAGAAGCGACTTGTTTATGGAAAATCTTTAATGAAGAAGAATTAAAGATACTACGTCCAATAGTTCCTGAATATTTAGGATTTGATGCAACTTCTAATGTTTTGGCTACGGGGCTAGTAACAAATACAATGAACTTTCAGAATAGTAATGGAACTGCCTCTGAACTTATAAATGATGAAGTAATAGCAGCTATAGTAAATACCCTTTCCATAATTCATATGTCAAAAGATGGCATCTTGAAAAACCCTTCATCATTCTTTCTGCCAAAAACAAAACCATGGGTTTTCAGTATTGCTCATAAGGAGGAAGATGGAGAATTTTATTTACAGCAGTATGTCCCTGTAATCCGACTAATTATTCAAGACACATTTCTATTGAAAATCATCGATGAAGCGAATGAGATTTGGAATATTGAATCTCTGATCCATGGAGATATAAAATGGTCCAATTTATTGATAGATAAAGACAAGAGTGTAAAATTGATAGATTGGGAAATGGCAGATTTTGGAGATCCATTATGGGATATAGCAGGACTAATCAGCGGTTTTATCACCGATGAAATTTTAAATTCCTCAAATCCATATGCTCATGTCCTGTATCTTGAAAACAATTTAATTTTCAGAAAAATATCATTTACCATTTTTAAATACATGTCTCTTTCACAGGGGAAGATGGCGACTTCAGAGCATATTCATAAAATAGTAACTTTTGTAACTATCAGACTTTTACAGTCTTCCTGTGAACACAATGACTATCAGCAAAATCTACAACCTATAGCTCATTCGCTCATCATAAATGCTTCTCAAATGGCTAAAACTAAAGTGGATATAGTTGATCATTTACTCATTCTGTTAAATGAACAGGAGTCATGAGTTCACTGGGGAACATTCACAAAATATGTAATAAGATTTCTATAAACGATGATTGGTCTTTTGACATTTGTGGTAAAAAAATCATAGTTGCACCTTATGAATCTCATGATCATTGGAGTGGAAAAATGCAAAATTTTGGAAGCAACAAAATATCAGGAAGCACTCAAAAAGAGAAATTTCTGGAGACCTTGACGTCCATGATCTATCAGTACTTTTACAGTACAGGCAAGGTGGAGCCAAATATAGAAACTTTAGAAAAATGGGGCACATTTACCCCTTTACCATCTGAACAAAGTCATTACGTTCACAACCTTTCCTCTTTCAACAACTCCCACAGCAAACCCGATCCTATGTGGACTGTTACATCGGTAAATCAAGAATCAATTTTAGCAGAGAAAAATCATAATCTGAAAGTATTGAAAACTGGTCAGTATCATCTTTATGATGTCAATAACCAGCTACAAATAGGGAGTAAAATTCATTTGATACGTCAGAATCAAGACTATGATATTCAGCCCTACTTCTTATACGTCTACAGTAATGAAGTCATGGACTCCAATAGCGAATTGATCAGATTTTACTTCAATATTGACCCTCTCTACACCCATACTCTTATCGATGAGATAACAAAAACTGGAAACCAATATCATCTCCCTTTTACATTCAAATGTCTAGATCATCCTAATTATTACAAATGTCGCAGTGATGCATTTGTTCTCTATATTGATAAAAATCATCACTACTTGGCATGGAAAGTTATATTGAAATTATACCCTTTGATTAAAAATCACTTGAATGATGAAGTGTCTTTATTCTCTTATAAAATAAAAGATGGAATTGGATTTGCTGAAGATCCAGGTAATAATCAAAGTTTTGGCCTTACAAGAAGTGCTGCTGTCGCTTCTTTACTAATAGAAGCTTCTAATGATGGAAATCAATTAACCAATTCCAGAATTCAAGAGTCATTCTTAAATCGAGGAATATTAGCGGACAAAATGTATTTAAGTATAGATTCTTCCACTTCATATTCTTTTGTAAAATGATTGTAATAATTGACCAGTCGCACTATATCACTGCAGCACAGAAAGTAGGAAATGATCTTCTCAAGAAGGTAATATGGGACGGCCCAAGATGTAATTGGGTGGAAGCAAGTCTAAATTACAATCAAGCTCAAACTTCTATACAAGTCAATAACTTAGGAAATGACATTTATACCGGATTAAGTGGAATACTTTATTTTACTACTGCTTTATATGCATACACTAGAGATGAAATGTATAAAGAAATCGTATGTGGAATAATAGAAAATTTAAAGAGAAGATATTCGAATGATAAGGCATCATGGTCATTTTACACTAGTCATATTGGAATCTTGTATGCTCTTTATCAAGCAAGTAATCTCATATCAGATTATGAAACTAAAGAGTGGGTAGGCCTTAAACTTAAGGAACTGATTCATTCCCCAATAATCAATGAGGAGATAGAAGTATTATATGGTGTTTCTAGTGCTGTAGAACCATTAAAAATACTATTAGAAGATTACTTCCCAGAAGATCTCATTTCTACTTTAATCAAAATTGGAAATCATATCATTGATAAGTCCATTTCGGAAGGAAATGCTGTCTATTGGAAACCAACGATTTGTGATTGGGGACTAAGTGGTCTAAGTCATGGGGCTGCTGGAATAAGTAATGCTCTCCTTTCCATCTATCAAATCACTGAAGATGAAAAATACCTCAACTATGCTACGAAAGGAATAGAATTTGAAAATCAACTTTTCAGTCCTTTAGTCCAAAACTGGTTAGATAAGAGAAATATCCATAATAATCCATCAGAGGAATCATATGCAATGGCCTGGTGTAATGGTGCTCCAGGAATAGGATTGTCCAGACTTAGAGCATGGCAGATCACACAAAATGAGGAGTGGAAAGAACAAGGAATAAAGGCGATGAATAAAACTTCAGATTATATTTATCAGAGTCTAAATTCACCATTAGAAGAAGTCAATTTTTCACTTTGCCATGGTGTTTGTGGAAATGCAGAAATTTTACGCCAGGCAGATGAAATAATGAACACCAAGTCCTTTGAAAGAACAATCAAAGATGTAGCTGACTTTGGTGTTTATCACTTTGATGCTGTTGGCCTGGACTGGCCTGGAGGAGTATTAACCCCCAATACCATGAAACCTCTAAGCACATTGAGTCTAATGATGGGCAGTACAGGAATTGGGTTATTTTATTTGAAAGCAGCAAACCCTTCTGAAGTCAAAATCATTCTCTAATGATTCATAAATGAAATAAGAACAAATAGCAACACTGTAAGGGTCATACCTACCATAAAGATATTATAACAAATACGAAGTTGATCAAATTTCACTCCCAATGATTTGCCCAAAAAAAACAAATCTCGAGTTATAGAACTTTCTAATAAATCATTTTTCTCAACGACTTCTTTCATTCCAACTTCGTACTCATCAATATTCATTTTGTAAAAGTTTCCGAAAAAGAATAGATTAGATTTTCCTTGTTTTACTGTCTCTAATGTAGTGGTACCATGAGTCTTTATAGGTCTAGTAGAAAGGGTAGCATATGCCATTGAAATCATACTAGAAAGTCCTAATACCAGCATCGGGTAAATATAATTTCCATTATCAGCAAGCCTCTCAGCCATTAATGGCAACCCCACTGTTATTACAATCGCATTGATACTTAGCATAATATTGGCCTTGTTATCGGCAATTGCACTAAGGTCAATGTGATTACGCAGTGACGTTTTAAGTTGCGTTTGAGCAGCTTTACTAGATGTTATAGATTGTGGTCCTAAATTCTGTAAGTCTTTCTTTCCCATCTTTCGTTTTTGAGAGCTGATGACGTCAATATTCTTGCTTAAAAATAGAATAGATATAATACTTGTTGTATTAATGATAATATTAATTTCTGTTATATTTACGACAAGTGAATTTAAACCAAACAAATTACAACCAAAGGTACAAAATACAGTAGTAATTGAAGGATTAACAACATATATTTGTGATGATGAATTACAAAAACTTAGACCTATTTATCACGATGAAATAGATATTGATATGGGGTGTTATAATAAAAATATGGGTGAATTAAGACAACAAATAAATGATCCAAATATTACATTAACAGAAGATGATATACGAGATAAAATTTATGGACTAAAAACAAATAACCTTGAACTTCAACGAAATGTATACAATTATATAGCGAGTCGTAAACGTAATTGTGAAATGGATACAGATAAGGACGGTATGATTACAGAATCTTTTACAAATATGTTTAGTAAAAATACTTTTAAAGAAGCATTACAAACACTTAAGAAAGACCAAAAATTATTAGAGAATATGGATAATCAATATAATAAAACTAACAGTGATATCGAAACAGATTTGATTAAAAATGAATATAGAACGGGTGCTTATGCTTTAGGAATTGTTATTGTTGGTGTATTAATTGTTTCAAGATTTCAAAATAAATAATTATATATATAGATTAATATTTACTATATATATATATATA
>DKPS01000278.1 GCA_002471345.1 Saprospiraceae bacterium UBA7328 | reverse complement strand
TTCATTGGCCTCAAACACTCGTGTATTGAACTCAGCAACGGCTTTTCTCACAGTAGAAGAAGAACCTCGACTATTAGGAACAAGAGTTTTAATGGCTGACTTCGAACAATTTGCTCAGTTCGTTCCAGAACTTCAACCTGTTCGTCACTTGAGCAATCAGACCGCAATTTTTAATAATGCATCTGGTCTTCATGGTTACAATAGTCAAGTCAATGAATACAATGATTTAGATGAAATAACCACGTCATTGTTCTTAAGTGATGAATGGGCAGTTAATGAGAACGTGAATATAGATGCTGGCATTCGATATGAATCAATTAAGCATAAAGGAAGAAGTGGAATAACAGAAGTACAGGATACAGATAATGAACTGGGTGGTATAGACGGAAATGCCCTGACTGTTTCAGATAATGTATATGGAGCATTTAGTGGTGACTATCTCGATTTCGATGTAAATTATAGTGGCCTTTCTTATAGTGCTGGTGTTAACTTTAAGATAAATAACAATACAGCCATTTATGGAAGATATAGCCACAGTGAAAAATTGCTTGATGCATTATATGTTCAAGAGAATTTTACAGATGGCGAACCACCTACTTTTAAACCAAGAAAGGTATCCCAAGCAGAAATAGGACTCAAATATTCAAAACAAAGATTCGGTTTATTTGCTGTAGGTTATTTATCTGCAGAACGAAATATTTTCAACCAATTACTTGTTATTTCTCTTTCTAATCCAGATGGATTTTATCTTACTCCACCACTTTCAAATTCCGCCAATTACTATGGAGCAGAAGTAGAATTCAATTATTATCTCACTCCATGGTGGACAATTAAGAATATTCTTAACTTATCTGGAGGAACAAATCAAGATTACCAAGTTTGGAATACTGGCTCAAAAGATACACCAGATGATGATTTTTTGGTGGATCTCTCGGGTCTTCCCGTTGCAGGAAGCACCTCTAACAAATTAGATTTGTCCCCTATTGATATTACAAGTGTATTTAATTTCAACAAAAGAAAAGGAACCGTCATTTTGAATTATAGGAGGTTCGCTGAAAAATTTGCGAATATTCAACAAGCATTTACTCTTCCTGCATTTAACCTTTGGAAAATGGGAGTAATGTATGAGATAAACAGTAGTATGAGTGCAGGAATTAATGTCAACAACTTATTTAATGAAGTTGGGATACTTAGATTTAATGGCACGAATGATATAGCAGGGTTTGCAGAAAATGTAACTACTGATTTCATTGATCAAAATCCTGACAAATGGTTTAAAGTGCAAAAATCCCCTGGCAGATCTTATTACTTTACCGTTAACTATAGTTTGTAAATCGTAAACAGAGAAAGTTCAATAATTATAATGTGAGATCCGGAATTGTAAGATTTACAGCATTCTCGGAATCACTGCCATTCTATCTTCTGGATAATCTTTAAATTTTGCTAAATACCACTTGTGATGATCCAATGCTCGTGGAATTAGATTTGAGGCTGTCCAGAGGGCAAAGGACAGTCCAGGTAATGCCCATAACATAATTGCAAATCCTGCCCACTCAATAATCTCACCCATCAAATTTGGGCAAGAGACAAATTTGAACATACCTCCCTTAGGAATTTTATACCCTACCTCACCTGGTTTTCTAAGGTTTATAAGAATATTATCGGATTGCCAATTGATGCGCATTCCAATAATAAAAAGGAGAAGACCAATAACAAATCTTGGGTCATTCATCCATGTATCATTGTACGATTGTACAAAACCCAAATAGTAGCCTATTATACTACCATTTACCAAATTAAATGCGAATGCTGAAAAGACTATTCCAAGTGGCACTTTTTTGCCCTTAGTCCTTATTCTAAATGGGAAAATATAGGTCCGATTAATATAATGGAGCATAAAAAGACTGAACATTATCCAAACTGCATTAGTCTTAGGAGCATCCCCTAAAAAGAAAAATAATGCAACCAAAATAGGAGCCGGTGACTCATAGATCACCCAACCCCATTTATTGTCAACCATTGGCCCCCACCCCTTTCTAATGTGTCGTCCATACGGTGCCGCAACTTTCAAAGCAAATGGGAATACAATAAAAGCTATAATTATCCAGCCAACTATCAATTGATTAAAAAGAGATTCAGATATCATAATTTCTTAGGTGGAAGCATTATAAAACCTGAAGTCTTTTTCATATAATCACTAAACTCCGGGCGTCTTTCTAAACTTCTTTTGTCCATCATTGGTATACTCCCAAATATGAATAAAACCAACATACTCACTACCCCAATGATCGTCCAAAGGTGAGTTTCACTTGCAGCAAAAGCGAACAGAAATAAGCTCAGCCAAAAGAGTACTTCTCCCAAATAATTAGGATGACGAGAATATTTCCAAAGTCCCTTATTCATTATCTTTCCTTTATTACTAGGATCGACAACGAATTTTCTCATTTGTTCATCAGCTACAAACTCAATGGTTACAGCTACCATTCCAAAACCAAATGCGATATAATCTAATCCATTCAATGCAATTCCATTCTTGCTTAGAACAAAATATGCTGGAACCATTCCTAAAAACACAAGAACAGTAGGAAGCAAATGAATGCCACCTAGATTTACAAATGGATAAAGTGAGCCACTAGATTCCCTCAACATTTCGTATCGCCAATCTTCGTGCACAAATCCTGGCCATCCTCTAATCCAATTAAGTGTAAGTCTTATTGCCCAGTACATAAGAACTATCATTAACAGAATATTCCTCACATCTTCAAATGTGAAGTTTGATAATGACCACCAATACCCTGCTATCCCTACTGGTACTACAGACCAATAAGGGTCATAAAGGCTAGCATTATGAACAAGTAGACCTAGGAAAAAAATGACCAAAGTTGCGGCAATATCAGCAACTAGAATTCCATAGATATCTCCCAAATGGTGAAATTGTCTGAATGTCAACATAGCTGCCATATATGCCATAACATAAGCCATAAAGGTTAATCCCAATGACTGCCATTTTCCATATTTCGAATTCTTTGCTAAATGTGGGTTCATTTTCCTTTTACTTGTTTGCTGAGGTCATACATATGATTAAGAACATTATCAACTATTCTATGCACTATTTTGTATGATAATAATCGGTTGAAGATAAAATAAGATAATCTATTAATTCTACCTGGAATGAGAATTGCTTTCTTTCCCAATGCATTAAGGGTCGCAGATGCAATGTCTGAAGGGTGTGAAGGAGTAATTTTCACAGCTGATAAAGTAGGATTAGAATTACGAAGTCCAGGAGTATCAATCATCCCAGGACAGCAAGTCAAAATATCCACCCCTTTTGGTTTCAATTCTCGATATAGACTTCTTCCTAAAGTTAAAAGATAAGATTTGGATGCTGCATACGCAGCTATTCCAACTCCCCCATAATAAGCAGATAATGAAGATATAATCACAATTCCTAATGGCAAAGAATCATTTCTTATATTCAAGATTTCATGAACAATCTGAGTTGGACATTGAACATTCAAATTAATTATTCTAGATAGATCTCTTCTCTCTAGAGACTCAAATAATGACACAGGTCCATATGCTGCATTAATGATAACAATTCTAATTCCACTAGAGACTATAATCTCTGTCACTTTATCCCATGTATCTGGTTGAGTAAGATCTAGTAAAAAGCTTGAAACATTGTTTATCTCTGGATCCAATTTTACTTCAGAAGCCAATCTTTCTAAAGCTTCAGAATTGTTGTCAACAAGAAATAATTGGGTAATATTTTTGCTCCTTAAATTATATATAAATGCTTCTCCCAGTCCTTCAGCACAACCTAGGACTATTGCCGATTTTCCATATTTATCAGATAATCTTGACATCTTTGGAATTTGAGTGATTTGACATTAAAATAGAATTGAAGACTGACAGAATCTTATCAGGTTTTCAGTCGTCTCTGTACACTCTGACAATTAATTTGTTCTTAGTTTCTGAACGCATGGAATAATTGAATGACATCAAAACTTTAGTGAACAAATCTCTTTTTAAAAACTAATCCAATGGATTAAAAGCAAATATTCTACCTTTTTTTGACACCCCTTCACTACTTATGAATAGTCTTCCTTTTTTATCAAAGCAAACACCTTCGATTTGTTCCATATGGTCTCTAACCAATTCTATATGTTTCACATTTCCATTAAGGTCAAAAACTACAAGTAGGTCTCCTCTTGCTGAAGTTACATATAGCAATCTGGTTTTAGGATGAAGAGATATCGCCGACGGTGAAAAACTTGATATTCTATCCTCTATCTTTTTGCTGACCTTACCAACATTATTCTCAAACCAACCTAATAGAGCATTATCTTTTACGACAAAAAGTGGATCAGAATTCAACTTCATTTCATCTAGTGAAAAAGTATAGACTGCTTTCCCTTTCTTTTTATCTTCACCAGTGAGTTGGGCTTGATCTTTACATGCTAAAAAAAGCACATTTGCTTTTTTGTCATATCCCATTCCTTCCACATTATTTTCATACCCCAATCTGGTCTGAAGTAACTCCATTTTCACCTCCTTACCTGGAGTGATGCGTCTTAAATCTCCTTTACTATTAGTAACAAAATAATCTCCATCTACATATTCTATAGCCTCATAGTCCCCAAATCGTTGGAATTTTATTTTTTCTTCAATCTTAGCATTCTCTGGGTTCAATAGGTACACATTTCCTAACTCATCATTGATGACAGCTAATTGTTTTGTTTCTTCCACATAACTAAGCCCTGAAATCTCTTTTAACACCATAGGCATTTTAAGTTCAAGTGCAGGTTTCTTTAAATTATATGGGAAATCATCATTTTTGAACCATTCTGCACTCCGGTTGATTAATGCCTCAGTATTGTCCTGTTCTGATTTACATCCAATTAATAGCAAGAAAAATAATACATACAAAATCATATAGTTTTTAGACATCATAGAAATTACATCCTTTATTCATTAATGATTGACTTATGCAATTCTTCTAGACTTTTCCCTTTTGTCTCAGGCATCATAAATAAAGTATATATCAGTTGAAATACCATCATAGCTGCAAAAAAAGCAAAAATCTTCCAAGGATTGTCTCCTAACATTTTTATTATCGGTAACGTGAACGCTGTGATCAAAGCCGCAAACACCCAATGTACACCGGTTCCAAATGACTGTCCATAAGCTCTGATGTGATTAGGAAATATTTCAGAAATGAACACCCATATCACAGCTCCCTGACCGATTGCGTGTGAAGCAATAAAAGCAAAAACAAAACAGACTACAAGGATTCCACTTGCACCTGTCATGAATGCCCAGGCCAAAGCTCCCAATGTGAGAATGTATCCTATCGACCCATAGATCATCAGTTGTCTCCTTCCACTTCTGTCAATTAAGTATACACCAAATAGAGTGAATATCAGATTAATCAATCCGACTCCTGTAGATGAGAGCAAAGCAGTGCTTGCTCCAAGTCCAGCCATTTCAAAGATTCGAGGCGCGTAGTAAAGCACAAAATTTATCCCTGATAATTGGTTAAAAAAAGCAAGCAGGAATGCTAAGAGCATGGGAAACTGATACTTCTTAGAAAAAATAGTCTCCGCCTTAGTTTCTAATACACTATTTTTTATGTTTTGAATTTGTTTGGAAACATCTATTCCTGGATTCAAGATACTTAGTAAAGATTTTGCTTCTTCTTCTCCTTTACCTTTTAGAATAAGCCATCTAGGACTTTTAGGCACTGTAGTTACCATTATACAATACAAAATGGCAGGAATAGCCTCTAGGCCCAACATTAGTCGCCATTGTCCAACTCCCATGAATTGACCTATCAAGAAATTTGCTAAAAAGGCAATCAAGATACCGAAGACAATATTGAATTGATAAAGTGCTACTAGTTTTCCTCTATCATTTGCTGGAGAGATTTCAGATATGTATGTTGGAGCTGCTACACTCGATGCACCTACTCCTATTCCTCCAATGAATCTGAAGAAAGAAAAGCTATAAGGATCCCATGCCATTGCAGAACCTAGAGCAGAAAACAAATAGAGAACTCCAATCCAAAATAATGTTCTTTTTCTTCCTAGCTTATCAGTGGGAAACCCTCCAAATAGCGCTCCTACTACCGTACCCCATAAAGCCATAGACATGATGAACCAAGAATGAAATGATGCACTAGTATTCCATAATTTTTGAATGGGCTGATCAGCACCAGAAATTACTGCCGTATCGAAACCAAATAAAAATCCCGCCAATGCAACAGTGAGGGACCACCACCAAAGCTTATTCTTCATATCACTTATCTTGATAACTGAAAGATGTGAAAAATTATTCAAACTGATCAGAATATTACTCACCTTTGATCCAGAAAAAGATTTATGACAAGATCTACTTCCAATTTCATAAAAATCATAGAATGTCCAAGGGATGCAATGCAAGGTCTACATGATTTCATTCCTACCTTGAAAAAGGCAGAATATATGCAACAACTCTTGTCAGTAGGTTTTCATACATTGGATTTCGGAAGTTTTGTTTCTCCGAAAGCTATCCCACAAATGAAAGACACCGCCCAAGTCTTAAGTCTACTTGACCTCTCTAAATCAAAAACTAAGCTATTAGCAATAGTAGCAAATGAACGAGGGGCAAATGATGCTTGTCAATTTGAAGAAATCGCATATTTGGGATATCCTTTTTCTATTTCAGAAACATTTCAAATCAGAAATGCGAATAGTACTATTGACAAGTCTTTGACAAGACTAAAAAAGATTAAAGAACTGGCCGCAAATCATAACAAATTGATGGTGGTATATATTTCGATGGGTTTCGGAAATCCTTATGGTGATGAATGGAATGTAGAAATAGTGCAAAAGTGGGTAGAAGTTCTAGCCGAATTAGAAATCAGCATTATTCAGCTTTCAGATACTGTAGGAGTAGCTCGGCCAGAAAGTATTTCGTATTTGTTCAATGATCTTATTCCTGCAAATCCTCATATTGAAATTGGGGCTCATTTTCATACCACTCCATATACATGGCTTGAGAAAGTAGAATCAGCATATGAAAATGGATGCAGAAGATTTGATGGCACCATTAAAGGTGTTGGAGGGTGCCCAATGGCTCAAAATGACTTGGTAGGAAATATGCCTTCCGAACATTTAATCACTTTTGCAAAAGACAGAAAACTCGAAACAAATCTTGACTTCGATAATTATGCACTAGCAATGAAAATGGCAATTCAAATTATGTAATTCTCCTCTATGAAAAAATTCATAAAATATTCTTCCATAACCCTTCTAGTTCTGGTTACTATACTCTTTTGTGCTGCTCGAATATTCAAGTATAAAGTGGATTATGGAATAGCTAAAGATCAAACAGAAAAACACCACATCAACTTCCCAAGCAACCAAGTTAAAGTGGCTCTTTTTTCTAAAACAACAGGTTTTAGGCATGGTGAAGCAATCGATGCTTCAAAACCAATGTTCCTTTCTTTAGCAACTAAAAACAACTGGTTTCTTTACGAAACAGAAGATGCTGGTTTTATAAATGAAGAAGAATTGTCTCAGTTTGATGTAATTATATGGAATAATAGTACTGGAAAGTGTCTCACTGATGATCAACGAGTTTTACTTGAGAATTATATAAAAAATGGTGGCACATATATTGGCCTTCATGGAAGTGGAGATTTTTCCCATCATTGGGAATGGTACAGAAATGATCTTATTGGAGCCGTTTTTTCGCATCATCCTATTAAAAACCAGATACAAGAAGCGACTGCTAGGTTAAACAATAATGCAGATAGTACATTACTGTTCAATTTGAGTGGTACTTGGGATCATAGTGAAGAGTGGTATGTTTTCTACGATCATCCAGAAAAAAACGGATTTGAAGTTTTATACAGTATTGATGGCACTCAAATTGACCCCAATGGTAACATTCCGATACTTGAGTCAGGTAAAAATTTTGGAATGGGGAAGAATCATCCAATAGCCTGGTATAAAGAAGTAAACAAAGGAAAAATTTTCTACACTTCGGTAGGTCATCAAGGAGTGGCGTATAGAGATCCAAACCTCATTCAGATGCTAGAAAACGCAATTAAATGGGGGCTCACGGATTAGTTCCTTTAGATAAATTATCTACGGTTAGCACTAATATCCCTTTGGTATCTAAGACCTTTTTGTCCATGTCTTCGATTAAAACTCTGATAGGTTTATAAAGTTTATTATCAGTGATTTTTGCTAATTGGCCAATTCTTCGTGGCACCCAAACTTTG
>DKPS01000287.1:4250-4472 GCA_002471345.1 Saprospiraceae bacterium UBA7328 | reverse complement strand
CTCAACTAATGGAATAAGCATCATGGGCTCAAAATTTTGGCCGTTGATCGTACCTTCTTTTTCCAATTCGATATTCACAGGCTTCTCATGTTTTAATTGAAATAACTCTATATACTTTTCAATTTGCGTGAGTTCACCTGACAGAGATACTTTTTTGTTTTGACTTTCATATATCACATATCTCAATAACTGAGACACTTGCAAAACCATTTGTGGGGTTTT
>DKPS01000287.1:0-3832 GCA_002471345.1 Saprospiraceae bacterium UBA7328 | reverse complement strand
TGCCTGTTGTTCTTGGATGAGTAACTGGTTAATTCTTTCTTTTTTGTACCGATTTTCTAATAGATGAAGCAGAGTACTAAAGGTGATTACTAAGAATGACAAAACACTTAAAAATATCCACACTCTTTCATTCCTCAGTATAGAGTTTTCAGGATAATAAGACTCAAGAAAAGGATTGATCACAGTCAATCGGATAGATAAATAGATAGCCATTAGAACAATGCTACCAAGAATGAAAAGGCCATATCTTTTTGATTCCAAAAAGGTATTTACTAGAAGTTTGCCATGTGCATTGTATAGTGCGACCAGAAGTCCTAAATTAAGCAAAGTATGATAGAATGCCCCTTTGAGGCCCAGCACCTCGAATCTTATGAGAAACATCCACAAGAAGAAAATGCTTATTCCAGTGATTTGTATCCCCCTTCTTGTCATTTGTCAATTTGTTTTTGGAAAAGCTATTAAACTAACCCAAATTGTCTAAAAGTATTTGGAAACCAGTCAAGCCACAAAGATTTTTAAACGAATGGTTGATATTCTTCAATCATTGGCGTGGCAGGCATTATTTTTAGTGGTTTCTTGTTAAACTGGCTACTTGATTTTATTGTCTCTTTTAATTTTTATCTTGAATATTTCCACTTTCACAACAATCGTTGAAAGGATATCACAGCTGGTTGAAAATATCCTATTTTAATAAGATTTCTGCTTTTTTAACTGTTCTTACATTCCTAATTCAACAAGTCGATAATTAATATAATATGCGAACTAAAATCACTGAACTCTTCGGTATTGAACATCCAATCATGCAAGGCGGAATGCACTATGTCGGATTAGCAGAATTGGCAGCAGCTGTTTCTAATGCAGGTGGTATAGGTACCATCACAGGCCTAACACAAAAAACGGCTGGAGATTTGGCTAACGAGATAGCTCGATGTAAAGACATGACTGATAAGCCTTTTGCCGTAAACCTGACTTTTTTACCGTCGCTTAACCCACCTGATTATCCAGCTTATGTAAAGGCAATCATAGAAGGAGGAGTAAAAGTGGTAGAAACGGCTGGACGTAATCCTCAGTCTGTTATGCCACATTTGAAGGATGCCGGTATTAAGGTGATCCACAAATGTACTTCCGTTAGACATGCTTTGAAAGCACAAGCCATCGGTTGTGATGCTGTTTCAGTAGATGGATTTGAATGTGGTGGCCATCCCGGAGAGGATGATATTCCTAATATGATATTATTACCTAGAGCAGCAGCAGAACTGGAGATTCCATTCTTAGCTTCTGGTGGAATGGCAGATGCTCGTTCTCTGGTAGCCTCGATTGCTATGGGAGCAGAAGGAATGAATATGGGCACTCGTTTCATGGCCACTCAAGAAGCACCCATTCATCAAAATGTAAAACAAGCTATTTTGGATGCTACAGAATTGGATACGCGATTGGTGATGCGTCCCTTGAGGAATACAGAGCGGGTATTGAATAATCCTGCCGTAGAGCGACTGTTAGAAAAAGAAAAGAACTTAGGCAAGGACATCAAATTTGAAGACATCATAGAAGAAGTGGCTGGTGTTTATCCAAAAGTTATGCAAGATGGTGCAACGGATGCTGGAGCATGGTCTTGCGGAATGGTCGTTGGATTGATAGATGACATTCCTACTTGTCAAGAGTTAATTGATCGCATTATGAAAGAAGCCAATCAATTGATTCAGCATCGTTTAGCAGGATTACTTAATGGTTGACGGCGGACGGTCGTTTCAAAAGACATAGTTCTTGTCCATTGCGATATACCGTCAAGTATAACAACCCTCTACCATTCACCGAATAAAAAACAAATGAAAAACACTCAATTAAAGAACCCAACTATAAAAGGAGGCTACTTCATAATCGGCGATACTCCACCAGAAGAATTATTCATTGCCGAAGAATTTGACGAAGAAGCAATCATGATGGGCGATACTGTTCGAGAGTTTTGTGTCAAAGAGATACAAGAACCTTTCTTCAAATGCGGTAAAGAATTGGTAGTGACCAATGAAGCTGATAAGGCTGAAGTTTTAGCCATCTTAAAAAGAGCAGGTGATTTAGGTCTTTGTGGTGTGAGTATATCAGAGGAAAACGGAGGGATGGATTTAGATTTTAAAACCAATACTCTAATTTCTTCTAAGTTGTCATATGGCTTTTCTTTTGCGACTACTCTTGGTGCTCAGACATCCATCGGTTGTCTTCCAATAGTGTATTATGGAAATGAAGAGCAGAAACAAAAGTACTTACCTAAAATTGCCAGTGCAGAATATGTAGCCGCTTATGCTTTAACAGAACCCAATGCTGGCTCTGATGCCAACTCGGGTAAAACCAATGCAAGATTGAGTGAAGACGGAAAGTATTATCTCATTAATGGTCAGAAGATATGGATTACCAATGGTGGTTTTGCTGATGTCTATATCGTTTTTGCAAAAATAGATACTGATGAAAAACTTTCGGCCTTCATTGTGGAGCGAACTTTTGAAGGATTTTCTGTGGGAGCAGAGGAAAAGAAATTTGGAATTAAGGGCTCTTCTACAGTTCAGATATTTTTTGACAATTGTAAAGTACCTGTAGAAAATCTCTTAGGAGAACAACAAGGCGGTTTTAAAATGGCTCTGACCATTCTCAATGGAGGACGAATCAAAGCAGGTGCTGGTGCTATCGGCGGTGCCATCAATGGGTTGGATAGAGCAGTCCAATATGCCAAAGAACGCAAACAGTTTAAAGTACCTATTTCCTCTTTTGGTGCAATTCAATATAAGATTGGGGATATAGCAATGCGTATTTTTGCTAATCAAGCTGCTTGTTTCAGGACGGCAGATCTGATCGACAAAAAATACAATTCATTGAGATCATCTGGTCTGTCTGATGGCTCAGCTAAAATAAAGGCCATAAGTGAATTTGCTATTGAAGCATCCATTGTAAAAGTCAAAGGTTCAGAATTAGTTTGCTATGCACTGGATGAGGCGATGCAAATACACGGAGGGATGGGTTATTCCTCAGAAACAGGCTTAGGAATGGGCTATAGAGATGCCAGAATCACCAAAATCTATGAAGGAACAAATGATATCAATGCCTTATTGGCGGTGGCAGAATTATCTAAACGAGGTATGCTCACTAAAGAATTGGATTTAGTAGGTGCAGGAAAGAAAATACCTACTTTTCTTTTGTCTCAAATCAATCCTTTTCGTTCTAAATCCAATGATAAAGAACAAGATCGCATTGTCAAAGGCTTAAAATATAGTTTCTTGTATATCTCTGGAATGGCGGGTAAAAAACTGAAAAAGAAACTAATCGACGAACAAGAAATTATTTTAAACCTCTCTACCATTTTACAAGAGGCATATGTGGGCGAGACGGCATTATTAAAAGTTCAAAAGCTGAGAGGATTGCCTGATTCTGATAAAAACAAATTGGCTATCCAAAAGCAAATGGTTCAGTTGTATCTATATGAAGCTCTGGAGAAATCTAAAAAAGCTGCCTTAGAAGCTATAG
Source organism: Saprospiraceae bacterium UBA7328 (assembly GCA_002471345.1). Classification (GTDB taxonomy): domain Bacteria; phylum Bacteroidota; class Bacteroidia; order Chitinophagales; family Saprospiraceae; genus UBA7328. Next base: position 322 of record DKPS01000287.1, on the reverse strand, counting down.
CTAGTTTTTCTACAGGAAGTGAAAAATGGAGGCATATCAAAATCATCAACAGGATGCTAAAACCGTATGATATAAATCCTAAAACATTGAGGCGAAATATTGCTCAGGCTCTTATTGAGAGTGGGGAATATGTCTATTGAAGTAATCTAAAAATTCAAAAAGAATATTTTGATGAAAAAGAAAATTAATGTTAAAACATTTGAAGAACATCTTGCCGAACCATATGGTAAGATTGGTTCATCAAAAAAATTAATTTGAATTCAAAGCAAAATCGGGGACGAGGAGCGAGAAGACTCTTTCCTGACTCCTGACTCCTGACTCC
>DKPS01000204.1:1140-7201 GCA_002471345.1 Saprospiraceae bacterium UBA7328 | reverse complement strand
GGATAGATCCTAATAATCCTGACAGGATGATTAACGCTAATGATGGCGGGGGTAATGTCACTATGAATGGCGGGAAAACTTGGACTGAGCAGGATTATTGTACTACTCAATTTTATCATGTTATGGCTACGAGTGATGTACCATATCATGTAGCAGGAGCTCAGCAAGATAACAGTACTCTTGCTATGCCTAGTGATGGATGGGGACACAGACAAGCAAGAGGCCCTAATCATGGATGGTACTATCCTGTGGGAGGAGGAGAAAGTGGTTACATCACTCAGCATCCTACGGATCCAGATATATTTTATGCAGGAAGTCAGGGAGCTTTGTTGACTCGTTATGATAGAAGCAATGGCCAAGTCAGAGATATACAAGTGTATCCAAGATTCTTTTCTGGTGATCCTGCCATGGACTTGCCAGAGCGATGGCAATGGACATTTCCTATAGTTTTTGCACATCAAGATCCCAGTATAATGTATACCTGTTCTCAGCATGTCTGGAAGACTACTAATGATGGTCAGAGTTGGGAGAAGATTAGCCCTGATTTGACTTATGCTGATCCATCCACCTTAGGGAAGACAGGTGGAATCATTACAATGGATATGAATGGACCAGAGATATATGCTACAGTCTTTGCTCTTGCTCCCTCTAATCATGATATCAATACCATTTGGGCTGGATCAGATGACGGAAAAATTCACATTACTAGAAATGGAGGAAAGAATTGGAAGGACATCACACCAGGAGATCTTCCTAAGTTTTCAAGAGTAAGCATTATACATGAATCTATTCATAATCCGGGTACTCTTTATGCAGCCGCAAATAGATATCAGGTAGATGACAGACAGCCCTATGTTTTTCGAACTACAGATTATGGAAAAACTTGGAAAAAGATAATCAGTGGAATAAGTGATGGCCATTTTGCAAGGGCGGTAAGAGAAGATCATGAGAAGGCAGGCCTCTTGTTTTTAGGTACAGAGCATGGCACTTATGTATCATTTGATGCGGGTGACAATTGGCAAAGCATTCAGCTTAATGTGCCAGATTCACCAGTAAGAGATTTAGTGATAAAAAATGATGATGTGGTCCTGGGTACTCATGGTAGAGGATTCTGGATTTTAGATGACATCGGTCCTCTGCGGCAAATGGATAAGGAAGATTTTAATAAAGAATTAGTGGTTTATCAGCCTTCTGACGCTATAAGAGGGGTGTACGATGCGAAAGTCCAATATTATCTAAAGAATAAGGCTGATTCTGTAGTTGTCGAGGTATTAGATATCAATGGAAAATTAGTGAGCAGGTTCGTGGGGACTGATGAAAAAAATATTGTTGACCCAAATATTCCATGGTGGAGAAGGGGAGGGTCTTCTAAACCAACAACAGCAAAAGGAGTAAATGAATTTAAGTGGGATCTAAGGTATAAAGGAGCGACTTCTTTTGATGGAATGATCATTTGGAGTGCAAGACCTACACGAGGTCCAAAAGCACCACTAGGTGAATATCAAGTAAGAGTGTCAGTGGGAGATGAAGTGATTACTAAATCATTAAATGTTGTGATGAACCCTAACCTTAAAGGCATCACCAAAGAAGATTTAAATGAACAATTTGAGCTGGCATCAAAGATTAGAGATAAGACCAGTTCCACTAATGAAGCTGTCATTCACATTAGAAAAATGAGATCGGCAATTAATGCTACAAAGAATGAAGAGATTATCAAAAGTGCATCTCCATTTGTTAAGGGAATTACAGCTATTGAAGAAGAGCTTTATCAAGTAAAAAATCAAAGCAATCAAGACCCTTTGAATTTTCCAATAAAACTGAATAATCGATTTGCCTCATTAAGAAGAAGTATGGAAAATGGTGATGCCAAACCTACAGATGGTGCATATAAAGTTTTCAAGGAATTGTCTTTGGATTTAGATAACCATTTGGCCGAGTTGAAAGCATTAAAACAAAGTCATCTTGTTTCAATTAATCAAATGATGTCAAAGAATGGATTTGATGAACTCAAAACTTTTGATTAGCAAATAATCGATTTTGTTCTGAGTTTATTTACACTTTTAAGTTATATGGCAATGACAAAAAGATAATTATTGAAAACACTGAAGACTAATTTTTTAAAAGAATTTGCGGCTCGATTAGTTTTCCCAGTTGTCATGGGATTGGGCCTAGGTGTCGGATTTTTTCTCAGTCGCTCTTCTGAATCTGAAAATATCATAGCTTTAGGTTCACCTATCGTTTTAGCTGCTCTAGTTATAATAGGAATATTAGAAAGACTGATGCCTTACAAGAGTGAGTGGAATAAATCCCACAATGATGTAGGTAATGATACTATTCATTTATTTATCACTCAGATTTTGATTGGGCGGATCATGCAGCCTTTTTGGATTTTCGTTTTTGCTGGTCTTACTAGTTATCTGGCATCCCAATATGGAAGTGACATTTGGCCTCATGAAATTAATTTGTTTTTACAATTGTTTTTGGCCTTGCTAATTGCTGAATTTGGGAGGTATTGGGTACACAGATGGGCACATGAAATACCATGGCTCTGGAGGTTACATGCTATTCATCATAGCCCCAAAAGATTGTATTTTTTAAATGCAGCTCGTTTTCATCCTATCGAAAAAATTATTTTTCTTATCCCTGAAACTGTGCCATTTATCATTCTTGGAGCTAATGCTGAATGTTTGTTACTTTATGCCATATTCAATTCCATCCATGGCCTTTTTCAGCATAGCAATATTTATATTAAAATGGGATGGCTCAATTATATATTTAGCCTTACAGAGCTTCATCGATGGCACCATTCTAAAAAGGTAGGAGAGTCTAATTCAAATTATGGGAATAATTTAATTGTTTGGGACTTAATATTTGGTACATTCTATTGGCCAAAAAAGAAATTAGTGAAAGAAATTGGTCTTCTTAACCCTGAGTATCCAGAAGGTTATCTAAGTCAATTAAAAGCTCCTTTTTTAGGCGATATAGACAAGCCAGATGATTACTATAATAGTCCTGAAAGATATGCTGATTAGAAAATTATCTTCAGCAGAATTAAAAACCACTCACTCTTTCTATTAACCAAAACATGCCTAAGGAGCCCAAAACATATGGCAATCCTATACGCATGACTTTAAGTCCATATGGCAGAAACTTCTTGAGAATAGCAAACAAGGACCATAAGGCAATCACAAATAATATTTGACCTGCTTCTACTCCGACATTAAAGAACAGCAGCGCTGATGGAATAGATTTTTGAGGGAGCCCTATTTCTGAAAGTGCACCTGCAAACCCTAAACCATGAATCAAACCAAAAAGGAAAGCTACAATCCATGGATATTGAATGGTAAGACTAGTTTTTCCTTTTTGATAATTATAGGCCTCTAAGGCTAATAATACTATACTTAAAGCGATTATTGCTTCTACTGGCCCACTACTCACTTTTATAAATCCTAAAGATGCCAAAGCCAATGTTATACTGTGAGCTATAGTAAATGATGTAATGGTTTTGATCAAAGGGCCGATCCCAGGAATCAAAAGAAACAAGCCAACAACAAAAAGAAGATGGTCATAGCCCAACCATATATGTTCAACACCTAAATGAAAATAAGTAGAAATAGTCTGCCATAGTCCTGAATCTTCCGGTACAAATGCAAAAGGTTTTGTGGGCTGTACCATGAAGGAATAGGTGGATTTATCATCAAAATCAACTTGGACCAGCACATCAATAAGTGTTTTTTCTAAATTTTGTATCTTGATTGATGAGCCTTTGATGGATCGATTAGTCGTAAATGAATATTCTCTTATTAATGCTTCCTCAGTGCTTCTTTCATCTAGTTGAGTCCATTCACCTTGTATTTCAAACTCAGGAAGAATGTTGATATACTTCCCTTGAGTCATAGGAACCTTCCAAAAAAGATGGTAAGAATTATTTGAAGATTCACTAATTTTTAGAAATGCAGGTCGTATTTCATGTGCCGAAAGTGAAGAACCTATGCATATGATTATTCCTAAAAAGAATACCTTATTTACAATTGAGTTAGTCCACCATTTCATTCTACCTCTACTTTCACTTTATACTTTTGCTTCAGACTCTTATAAAGCTCATTTTTAAAATTCACTCCTTGACTCTCTCTCCAATCTTTAGTAACCTTATTTTTGACTTTCTCAATTGTAGGAATTGTGCTTTCTTTAAAGTCAGTTACATACACCATATGATAGCCAAAACCAGATTGTATCGGGTTTTCTATCCATCCTTGAGAATGATAATTACGGAGTTCTTGAGAAAATTCTTTTCCTAAAGATATTTCTATTTGATTCACAGATTTAGTAGTCTGTTTCGTTGAGACGTGCAGAGGGTCATGGTGATTCATTTTGTCCAGAATAGATTCTACATTCCCTTCATTAAGAGAGATCATTTGATAGGACTGCTTTGCATTTTGGTTTGGTGATTCTTTAAAATAAAAGTGGTAAAAAGAATAGGTTGGATCGGATTTGTATTTGTCTAGATTGGATTTATAAAACTCTTGTAATTCTTCGTTAGAAGCTTGGGCTCCATCTGCAACATCACTTACTAGAAATTCATATTTCTGTACCAATCTTCTCTTTATAATCTCGTCATTATGATGAAGGTCAAGTCGCTTCGCTTCGCGTGAAAATATTTCAGCTTTTACTTCTTCATCAATTAACCTACTAAGAGTCAGACTGTCTGGAAGACTTGACCAGCTGAGCTGATATGCAGATTTCATTCTATGAATATCACTTTTATCGAAATGGATATCATAAGAGTCTTCCGAATCAGCTGCACTATTAGTTAATGAGTAATAGACGAATATCAATGCTCCGAAAAGAATGAAATGTAATAATGGCTCTTTAAGTAAATCCTTAGCACGTTTTATTTCAGACATTTATTTTTTGGTGTTAATCCAGATAGGGGATGACCAGGCTCTTTCCTGAATTGTTGCTTTCAAACTTTCCAACGGTTTTATTTTAAGTGCTTCGGCATCATAAGTGGACCATCTAGGTGTAGGGATTTCTAAGACTCGTAAATAATACAAAGAAGCTTTTGATGGGTCAAAATCTGGATCAGTCCATATAGTTTTTAATTCAACAGAACCAATAGTATTGGTGTAGGTAGCATTTTCAGTGTTCACGGTGTTCCCCACACTTTCTAACTTACCATTAACTATATCACGATCTCCTGACCAGACGACATCTATGATTTCTTCTTGAGCAAAACCTTCATCATTGATCCATGCTTTGATCACCTGTATTCGATCTAGATTTGCACCATTAGGATCTTTGATTGCCCAAATTGCAAAATTTGGTGCTATAGATTGTTCTTCTATGTCACTTCCCATAGTACTTCCATGCTCATATGCACTACTCACCCAATTCTCATCATCCATATCAAAATCAGATCTCACACCACCAAAAAGTCTTACTTGTATTCTGGATCCAGAAGTAGCAAAGGTTTCTTTAGATTCCATGGCACCATAAATGTCCTCTCTCGTATTACTTTCTGCCCATACACCTGCTAATCCTGCAGCACTCATTTCTTTACTTCTTAGAAAAGCACCATTTTCCTCTAATCGAGACTCAGGTGTTCCATCTCTTGCCCCAAATTTCCCAAAGTAGTTGTCTTCTTCAACAGAACTGGCAGAATTGTGACCATCTGAACTACCGATAAAGCCAAATTGATAAGGATTTTCACCTAATCTCTCATTAATTTCTAACCCATTTATTAAAGCTTCACCTACATAACTGCCCTCTGGTACACTAGGAACCATACGATCGAGGCTGAATGTATATTCAAACAATTCGAAATCTGCAAATTCATCATTCGCATCTAAAACAGGATGTTGCATACTTGATCCTTTCACCTGGACAACTTCCTGGATAGGTTCATTCCTCATTCTTTGATTAATGTATTCCAAAGTCATGGGGGATCCATTATATTGGGTTTTTTGATACATCTTTCCACCACTCATATTACCATTATGTGGAATGGCCATTAGAGTTATTCCTTTTGCCCTTTCTTTATCCATCCAGTCCCATAAATCTT
>DKPS01000204.1:636-829 GCA_002471345.1 Saprospiraceae bacterium UBA7328 | reverse complement strand
ATCCATCCAGTCCCATAAATCTTCAGGATTTTGAGAGTCGAGAGAACTGAAAGGAATGTCTGAAACTTCATCACCTTTATAGATTACATTTCTATGAAGGTTTCTTGCGAAAAGAGCTGCATATCCATCCATAACCACAGAATCGCCAGGGGAAGAAGTAAACTCGTAAGCTGGAAAAGTAGTGAACTTCCCT
>DKPS01000204.1:0-299 GCA_002471345.1 Saprospiraceae bacterium UBA7328 | reverse complement strand
GTTCATAATGTTTGTCGGCTGTTTCTCTAATTCTTTCCCAAGTACTTCTTCTAATATCAACGTCCATCAAAACTTGAATTGGACTATTACGAGATAATGATTGGCCAATTAAGGAAAATGCTGCGAATGAAACTGATCGGTCTGGATCTCTAATTTTTTGTGCAAGAGGAAGTTTGAATAGATCATGCTCAGGATCGATCATTTGCTTCATAATTCCCATATACTCGGCATGGTCAGTGACGGCCATAAAATCCAATGGGTATTGATTTTGAATCTGACCTCCTGCTGAAAAATCTATA
>DKPS01000097.1 GCA_002471345.1 Saprospiraceae bacterium UBA7328 | reverse complement strand
TTTTAAAGAATTAAATATCATTGATGTGAAACCTTGGGGCAATGTAAGACAACTTCCAGATGGTGCTATGCAAATGTTCATTAGGGACCCATCTGGAAACTTAGTTGAATTATCATCTCATCCATCTGAAAAAGCCGATCCTAAAATTTTTGAGGATGAACTTTTTAAATCTGGCCTTTATGTAAGTGGTAGAAATGATTTTAGGGGTTATAAAAGTGAAAATGCCACACTTTATCATGGTGAATAATTCTTGCAAATTCATACTGTAGAAACTCTAACTATGAAAAAACCTACAGTCTTATTACTTGAAACAGTTTCTCCAAAGGCTCATAATAACTTAGAACAAAATTGTCACCTACTTATTTCAAAATCTCCGAAGTCTGGATTGGAGATTGTTGGAAACCAAAATGTTGATGCTATTATTACCAGAGGAAAAGGACAAGTTAATAAAGAGCTGATTACAGCTTGTAAAGGACTTAAAGTAATTGCTCGTTGTGGTGTAGGCTTGGACAATGTCGATATAGAAACTGCTTCATCGTTAGGAATAAAAGTATTGAATGCTCCCGGAAGCAATGCTGATACTGTAGCAGAACATACTCTTGCCCTTATACTTTCAGCACAAAGAAAAATATACACTTCTGTAGAAGAAGTAAAAAATGAAAACTGGGGATATAGAGGTAAATACGATGGAGACGAAATCAGGGGAAAAACTTTAGGAATTATAGGAATGGGCGATATTGGTAAAAAAGTTGCCAGACTCGCTTCTGCATTTGGCATGAATATATTATACTCGAATAGATCAAAAGTGGATACTAACTACAAGAATGTTCATATAGACATTCTTCTTAAGGAGTCAGACATTATAAGCATTCACCTAGAATTCAATAATGAAACCAAGGGATGCTTATCAGCAGAATCATTTTCCAAAAGTGTAAAATCTCCAATCTTAATCAATACTTCAAGAGGAGGAATCATCGAAGATCATCAAGTTCTTAGCGCTTTAAAGAATGGATACATTTCTGCTTTTGCTGCAGATGTATTGTCTACTGAACCTCCACCAAAAGATTCTGAACTTTTGAAAATGAAAAATGTATACATAACTCCTCATTCTGCAAGCCTTACATCTATCACTTTTAATGAGATGTGTGAAATGACAGTTGAGAATACTCTATTTATTTTAGAAGGCAGAGAAATAGATGATAAATTCATTTTTAATCGAATCGAATTAAGATTATAACAGTAATTTCTGCTTTTGCACAACATCAAGTATGAAAACCTTAAGTTCAGTTGCACATATTCTTTACTTTTAATTTCTTATCTTTTATTTGAAATAATTCGTTTAAAAAACTATAATATCATGAGAACGGCAATTTATTTCTTACTGACGAGTATCTTATTATCGTCTTGTATCAGTCAAAAGAAATTTGAAGAATTAAAGGATGAAAGGGTTACCTGTGCAGAGGAGTTAGACTCCATTAGTAATGAATTGGCTTCCACCCAAGAACAAGTTGAAAGTTTGAGTGCACAGAACATTGCCTATTCTAGTCAAATCGATGAGCAAGAATCAACTATTGGAAAGCTTGAAGAAGATGTGATGACAATGGGTTATCTAGCCACTCAAAATGAATCTTATGAAGCTATCATAGCTCAAAATCAATCAATTATTGTTGATAAAGATCAAGACATAGAGACCATGACTGAAAATTTTAGAATGATAGTTGATGCTGTTAGCCCTGGAATGGCAGTTGATATTACAAGTTCTGATATGGCTCTAAGTGATGGGCAAGTCGTTGAAAATGTAGTAGAAGCAGCCAGAAATAATAGAATTCCTACTATTAGATATAGAACTGATACTGTTGATTCTGCACCTAGATATAGAATAAATGAGGGTAACATTGCCATTTATTGCCCAAACAAAATGACGTTTCAAAAATCATACGATGTAATGTCAATTATAGCAGATTTAATTTCTGATGAAGAGATAAAAAATACTCTTTTGACGCAACTAAGTAGACATGAACCTAATGTAAGTGAAACAGATTTAGATCAATCTACACTGATCCAGAAAATTCAATATTACGATTTGATAAAACTGGAATTGGAAAGTGCGGTAAAAGATGCATTTGAGATCAAACCTATCCATGATTTTCTAGAACAAAGAATTCAATCGGGAATGGAAGGATGGCATTGGAAAGTAACTCCTATTAGTGAAGAACCTAATCAAACATTAGTAGTGAAGGCAACTTTCATTACTCCAAATGGTACCAAAAAGCAGCCTTTTACAAAATCTTACCCCGTCAATGTTGATGTACAACCTTCCAGATTTTTTCATACTGCCAAGATGTTGATTATAAATGATCCAGGTTGGGCCATAGCGACCTTGATCATACCATTTCTTACATTCCTTTGGGGATATTTTATAAAAAACAAAAAAGTTAAAAAGATAATTTCTGGAGAGGAGTCTTAGTCATTCCATCCATTTAATTTTTCACAGGCCGCTTTAATCCTCGAATGGAATAAATCTATATTCATTATAGTATGATCTAGCCCTGATCGTATTCCAATACAAGAACTAAACAAAGTTTTGTCCTGTGACATAGCCTTTTTGATTATAACAAAATTTTAATAGACCTATACAAGGAAGTTTCATGCCTCTCAGTTACATTTACCTAAACAGATAAATGATCGATTATTACTCTATGAAGCCTTGCTATTCTTAAGA
>DKPS01000030.1 GCA_002471345.1 Saprospiraceae bacterium UBA7328 | reverse complement strand
AGCGATATTCTCAACAAGAGTGTAGAGTTAGTATCATTTTTTTAATCAAGTTTAGAAAGGTAGTGGCTGATGCATCAGAGGTAACATCTTCATTTTTTGAAGTGATCATGGTTGGTCTCAAAATTAATAGCTAAGTCCATTACCACTTCCTTGGAGTCACCTGATTTTTTAAGTAGATCGAAGTTTATTGCATAATCTGTAGCAGAACTTCCAAGAGATGAGAGGTAGTGAACTTTTTTATTTTTACTTAGATTGCTTTTGTTTATTAGAGGTTGGATAAAAAATAGTTCTTCAGGAGTTGTTTGAGAATCTAATGTCATTAGATTGACTAAAATTTTAATTTTTTCTTCTTCTTTCTGACTTTCTGATATTTCTAAATCTAAGACTTGGTCTTCTGAAATTTCATTTGGATCAAAAAATGAATTTGCCGTTGCAAAGACTTTAGCAGTTTCCATTTTTGCTTGAGTAATTGCAAAAATTGTGCTTAACCCAGGGACCAAGCTGGTTAGAGCACGTTTCATCTTTTTCTTGGCATATATCGTCCCTAGTCCTTTTATTTTCTGTTTTATGATTTCAGCTTCTCCTTCTTTTAATTCATTCAATTCTTGAATTTTGGATAGACCTGCAGGTACACCCATAGATTGAAGTGGAATATCTATAAGTAAGTCTTTTACAACCTTGTCTTCTTTTCCATGAATGCAGGCTACATCATAAGTTGCTTTCATTTGATTTGACATAGAATTGAGCATCCCTGGCCCTGCCGCTATCATGCCAGCAGGACCAGGGATAATGCTTGTTGCAGTCGCAATAGCAACGTTTTTCACCATGTATTCCTTAATAATTCATTTTTGGTCTTCAATTCCAAAATTTGAATTTTAAGTATCTTTCTTCCTGTCAGATATCGCCAAGGTTAATACTTTACCCAGTTTATTCTCTAAAAGATTTTGAAGTTTTTTTAATCCTATGTTTTCTTAAAAAAGGGAAAAAATTACCTAATATCTCGATTGAAAAATTCATTGTAGTTGCACTGCTATTTATATAAGTCAAATAATAACTGTATCCCATTATACCCCAATTAACATCTTAGTTAGCTATGAATTTGATTCATATCTAAAATCAAGGCACATAACATTTGAAGGAGATTATAGGAATGCATTGTTCTTAAGCTATTCAGTGATTTATTCTTTTACTCCCGCTATCCTTTAAGGTGTAAATGAGTCATTTCCAAATTGTTATCCTGATACTTTTAATTGACATAATTGATTAATGTTCCAATTTGATCTATTGAAATTTGAATCTGATCATTGCTTTGTAATGTGAAAGAAGCAGGTGGAACGATACCTGTTCCTGTCATTAAATAGCATCCGTGAGGAAAAGAACATTCTTGATACAAGAATTTTACTAGCTCTTTGAATTCTCGTTTTATTTTGTCAATTTCAACAGAATCTTCAAATACGATCATTCCTTTTCTAATTACGGTAATTGATATTTTTGTGTCAGTCGGCAGAGGGGCGTCTGTCAAATAAACGGATGGTCCGAGACCAGCACAAGCATCGTAAGTTTTGGCTTGAGGCAGATACAGCGGGTTTTCTCCTTCAATACTTCTGGAACTCATGTCATTCCCAATAGTATATCCGACGATTTTCCCTGATGATGTTATTGCCAGAGTTAACTCTGGTTCTGGTACATTCCAAGTAGAATCTTTTCTAATGTTTACTTTGCCACCTGAAGGAACAACTCTATTCAAAGTTGCTTTAAAGAACAACTCTGGTCTTTCTGCATAATAGACCTTTTCATAATAATCACCTCCACCTGCATTTTTACTTTCTTCTTGTCTTCCTAGTTTGCTATTATAATAGGTCACTCCACTTGCCCATAATTCTTGATTATGCATGGGCACAAGTAAGTGATTTTCAATTAGGAATTGAGGATTGACGACTTTAGGACTTTTTGATATGACTTTTTTTGCTTTGTCTAGTACATCGTCATCATTTATAAAATCATCCCACGTTTCATTTATCAGAAAAAATGACTGCTCCGATTCTATTAAAATGCCTTTTGAAGTGTTATAAATTTTCATATACAATCTTTAATGTAAATCTCGATCGACTTTCGAGCCCGATCCACCTACAAGAACATCCAAATCTGCTCCAACATCTGCACCCTCGACATGGTCCAAATAAATACGGATATAACCTCTTTTTGCAACAGGATCAGGAGCTTTCCATTTGGTTTTTCTTATTGCAATTTCTTCGTCTGAAATATTGAGTTGTAGTATTCTGTTTTCTACGTCTAAAGTGATGGTGTCTCCATTTTGAACAATGGCTAATGCTCCCCCGACTGTAGATTCTGGAGAGACATGGAGTACTACTGTACCATAAGCTGTTCCGCTCATTCTGCCGTCAGAAATTCTGATCATATCTTTAACTCCTTTCAATATCAATTTCTTAGGCAAATCTACATTGCCCACTTCAGGCATCCCTGGATATCCTTTAGGTCCTACTCCTTTGAGCACGATTACGCAATTTTCATCAATATCTAAATCCGGATCATCAATTCTTTCATGATAATCTTCCATACTTTCAAAAACTACAGCTCTACCTGTATGATGCATTAGTTTTTTTGTGGCTGCAGACGGCTTGATTACAGATCCATTCTCACATAGGTTTCCTTTCAACACAGCTATTCCAGCATGTTCTTGGAATGGTGTCTCAATTTTCGCAATAACATCATGATCAAAACAAGATGCATCTTCATAATTTTCTCGAAAGGTCTTTCCGTTTACAGTAATAATATTCTGGTGCAATAACTCACCTAATTCCTTTAATACCACGGGCAAACCTCCAGCATAAAAGAAATCTTCCATCAAATATTTTCCTGAAGGCATTAAATTGACTAATAAAGGAATTTTGCTTCCGATACTGTCAAAGTCTTCTAGTTTTAGATCAACTCCAATGCGTCGAGCAATTGCAATCAGGTGAATAATCAAATTAGTAGATCCACCTACTGCTGCATTTGTTACTATGGCATTTTCAAATGCCTTTTTAGTAAGAATGGTTGACATGATTAGATCTTCTTTCACCATTTCGACAATTCGACGTCCAGATAACTGTTGCATCACTTTTTTGCGAGAGTCTGCTGCAGGAATTGATGAAAATCCAGGAAGAGTAAGACCTAAAGCTTCACACATGGTGGCCATGGTTGAAGCAGTGCCCATAGTATTGCAATGACCAATGCTTCGTGCAGCACAAATTTCAGCTTCTCGCATGGCCTTTGCATCAAAGTCTTCCATCTGTTGCTTTTCTTTGATCATCCAGTTAAAAGATCCTGAACCAATCGTTTCACCTCTGTATCTTCCATTTAACATTGGCCCACCAGGAACTACAATTGTAGGCAGATCTACGCTACAAGCTCCCATGACCGTAGATGGTGTTGTCTTATCACAACCTGTTAAGAGTACAATGCCATCTAGAGGATTGGCTCTAATAGATTCTTCAGTGTCCATACTTGCCAGATTGCGGAATAGCATAGTTGTAGGCCTCATTATGGTTTCGCCTAAGGACATTACTGGAAATTCCAAAGGGAATCCTCCAGCTTCAAGAATACCTCGTTTTACAATTTCGGCCACATCACGTAAATGACCATTACAGGGTGTCAGTTCAGACCATGTATTACAAATGCCAATTACTGGTTTGCCCTCAAAATAATCATTTGGATAGCCTTGGTTTCTTAACCAAGAACGATGTACAAAACCCATTTTGTCATCACTTCCAAACCATTCTTGACTGCGGAGTTTTTTTCCTTTATCCATACTATTAATTGATACTGTTTTCAAGAAGATGGCTTCCTCTAACATAGAAAGTCTGACGCTTTATGTAGATAGACACGCTTTTCAATGTTTTAGTCTAATTTGTCACATTTTAAATTATAACGCCTCTTCTGATTATAGGTTATAATAATTTGTAATTTCTAAAAGGAAACACAACCCATTCTTTCTCTAATCAAGAGTGGGCGAATTCCTATTTTAATCTCTCCAAAATCTTCCTATCTTTTACGTCTCAAAATCTTTAGTAACAAAGCGAACAAAACCATGAAACGACTACTACTACTTTTATCATTTTTGAGTCTGATATTCGTATTTAATGAATCATATGGTCAGTCTGATCTTCAGATTCCTACTTCATTTTATGAAAAGATGGAGTGGAGAAATATTGGCCCCAATAGAGGTGGCAGATCTTTAGGCTGCAGTGGAAGCCCGGGAAGGCCATTAGAATATTACTTTGGAGCTACTGGAGGAGGACTTTGGAAAACCGTAGATGGGGGTAATGAATGGTTTCCAGTAACAGATGGCCAAATTACTTCTTCATCAGTAGGAGCTGTTGCCGTGGCTGAGACCAATCCAGATATCGTGTATATTGGAATGGGGGAAGTACAGTTGAGAGGAAGTATTACTCAAGGAGATGGCGTTTATAAATCTAAAGACGGTGGCAAGACTTGGAGGCACTTAGGCTTATCAGAGACTCAAGCTATTTCGAGAATCAGAATACATCCTACAAACCCTGATATTGCATATGTTGCAGCTCTAGGACATCCTTATGGAGATAATGAAGAACGGGGAGTGTTTAAAACAACAGATGGGGGAAACACTTGGGAAAAAATACTTTATGAAAGCCCTAAAGCTGGAGCTGTTGATCTGATTATTGATAGAACGAATCCAGAAGTTCTTTATGCTAGCACATGGCAGGTCTATAGAAAGGCATGGAAGATGTGGGGAGGAGGACCTTATTGTAAATTATGGAAATCGTCAAATGGAGGTAAGACATGGGTTGATTTAACTAAAAATCCAGGAATGCCTGAAGGCCCTATTGGTAAGATAGGAGTGGCTGTTTCTCCAGCAGATCCCGATCGTGTTTGGGCAATTGTAGAAGCAAATAATGGAGGTGTTTTTAGATCAGATGATGGGGGATGGACATGGGAGCAAACTAATGATGAAAGAAAGCTAAGGCAAAGAGCTTTTTACTATTCTCGCATTTATGCAGATCCTTGGGACAGAGATAAAGTATATTGCCTTAATACAGGCCTCTATAGATCTACTGATGGAGGTAAGACTTTTGGTGATCAGATCAGAGTGCCTCATGGAGATAATCATGATTTATGG
>DKPS01000262.1 GCA_002471345.1 Saprospiraceae bacterium UBA7328 | reverse complement strand
CTCTCACTAAATTTTGATTTCTTCATAACAGTTTAAATTTAATTCATTTTTAAACTGTCTTATTTTTACGCAAGGATACACATGCAACAATCCTTGTACTTAAACTTGAAAAGTCAAAAATAAAATGAAAGTCCTCTTCACAATGAACGAGCAAAAGATTCTTGCACAAGACCAATCTGAACAGTGTGAAAAAGACTTTAGCTTGCATGAAATCAAGAATTGAATTTCACTCAATTTATTGGTCTATATGATCATTATTCTTACTAGCTGCGGCATACCAAATCGGTCCGTAATGAAAGGGACTTACGGAGATGAAAATTTTGTTCTAAAAGGAAAAATTGGCACGTTGAGTCGTCATGTAGAATGGATAGATTGTTCTCAATCCATATCTTTTTATCCTGCATACCCAGTAGGAGATCAACTGAGTTTTACATTTGGTTTAGAGATATAGATATGTATGAAGGATTTCAAGAACAAATCGACAAGAATCTACTCTCTAATTTAGAAAATCGAATAGACAAGTTTTACATTTTGGGCTATACAAATAAAGAAATAGAAATAGACATCGGAGATGCTCCTGAAGGAGATTTCTTTATCATTCACAATGTGGAACTCAAGAATAAAGGACTTCGCAACAGTCCTTTTGAGGAATTAAATAAAGCTGTCGTTATTGAAGGCAAAATGAAGCTCCATTTTGATGAGATCATGATTGACTCTGATTTTGAGTTTATCTTTGGTCAATGTTATCAGTAATCTTCTTTTAAGATTTATATCTGTCAACATAAGAATAACCGTACACATGATAATACTCATTCATGCAAGAAATTCATTTCATCAAAAAGATTCGATCTATTATAGACGAAATCATTTCATACTCTAACATCTAGATACCAAAACGTCCTAATTGATTCTGCTGGAAGTATATTTGCCGAAATTAAATTAAGACAAGAGTCCAAAAAACTTGAATAGAATGCAGCGAATAAAAACAAGCATACAATGTCGAGTTTAAAAGAATGGGCCCTGACAGAAATTGTGCTTCATCCGTAAACCGTCAACATCAATATTAAAAACAATTAAGACTCACTTTTCGTGTTTCATGCGAATGAAATACATTCTTAAAAATTAGTACATTTAAGCCTTAACTACCTGATATCTTTATTGACTAATATGCAAATTCCTATAATATGAAACGTAGACATTTCATTCACCAATCTTTATATGTCAGTGTAGGTTTTATTGGCCTTTCCAGATGCACCTTGGATAGGAAAATAACTGAAGAATTATTTCGCTATGGGCCATTGGAAAAAGACCCTGATGAATATATTGATCTACCTAAAGGATTCAGTTATAATATAATCTCAAGGGAAGGTGAGGAAATGATTGATGGTTTTCTTGTGCCAGGAGCAGCAGACGGTATGGCTGCATTTGGCACAGCAGATGGTAAAGTCATTCTTATTCGAAATCATGAACTTAGTCCAGGGTCTAAATCCCATGGGCCATTTGGAAAAGATAATGAGCTTCTGAATAATTTAGACAAAAATATGCTTTATGACTATGGAGAAGGTGAATCGCCTAGTCTCGGTGGCACCACTACATTAATTTATAATGAAGACACTGGAAAAGTAGAACTACAATATCTTTCATTAGCTGGCACCAATCGGAACTGTGCTGGTGGGCCCACTCCATGGGGCAGTTGGATTACCTGTGAAGAAGACATGACAGTCTCTGGAAACGGACAAGAAAAGAATCATGGTTACAACTTCGAAGTACCAGCAAGTGCAACAGCACAATTAGCCGAACCTATTGCATTAAAAGACATGGGCCGATTCAATCATGAAGCAATCTGCGTATCTCCACAAACTAGTATTGTATATCAAACTGAAGATAGAAACGACAGTCTCATTTATAGATTTATTCCAAATACTCCTGGTAAGTTACATGAAGGAGGTAGGCTTCAAGCTCTAGCAATTAAAAATCAAAAGAGTTTTAATACAACCAATTGGGCTGAGCGGAGCATAGATCTATTCACCCCTTTTGACGTAGAGTGGATAGATCTCGATAATGTTGACTCACCACTTGATGATCTGAGATTCAGAGGGTTTGACAAAGGGGCAGCAATGTTTGCCAGAGGAGAAGGTATGTGGTATGGTCAAGAAGAAATATTTTTTGCTTGTACAAGTGGTGGTCCTAACAAGTTAGGGCAAGTTTTTAAATATATTCCAAGTCCTTTTGAAGGCACATTAAGAGAATCAGAATCTCCAGGTAAATTAATTTTATTCGCTGAGTCAGATAATAAAAACATCCTTAAAAACTGTGATAACTTGACTGTAGCACCATGGGGTGACATTGTTCTTTGCGAAGATCATAAAGATGCCTTTTTAAGAGGCATTACCCCTGAAGGACAGATCTATACACTTGGACATAATGTAGGTTCTAAATCAGAATTTGCAGGTGCTTGTTTTTCCCCAAGTGGAAACACCTTATTTGTAAATATTCAAGGTCCAGGTGACACTTTAGCTATTACAGGGCCTTGGACCACACAATTACCTATTTAAATTTCTCAACTATAGGATAAAAAGAATCGGATATCTTTTTGATTAGAATAAGATAATGATAAAAATAGATTAGAACAATGAGCTCTCTCCGTTCTCTTTCTTCTATCAATGGTGACAGTGACAACATTTGAATTGAGAAACTAATTCTGGTTCATTAGTTTCTAATATATCAGGTCATCATTACATGATGGATTCCACCAATTCAATCAAACTAAATCGAGAATCCACTAGTATTTGTCGAGATAAACTCTGAATCATCTCTTAAATCCATTATCTTAAAAGGATTATTTCATGTCTTTCTAAAATCACAAACAATGAAAACCTTCATCAAAATCTTCAGTATAGTAATAGTGATATTAGGTTCTTTTATGATTGTCCGTCCAGATATCATATCGAATTGGTTGGAAGACAGCTTAAAATATGATTGGTTTTATTCGTTAGCTATCATCTTCAGATTGGTATTAGGCTCAATACTAGTATTAGTTGCAAAAGAATCCAAATTTCCTTTGTTTGTGAAAGTGCTTGGTTATTTAAGTATAGTTGCAGCAGTTTTATTCATTTTTATCGGCCAGGAAGCCTTTCAAAGTTTCTTTTCAGAATTCTTTCCTTATTTTGATGGTTATGCTCCTATTAGTGGAGTTTTTGCAATGGCAATGGGAGCACTCCTATTCTATTCTTTTAGCGGGAAAGTTGAGAGATGACAATATATCACTGAGAATTATAAGTTTGATATTCGGGCCAACTTTATGTCCGTCCAAAATTGAAACTTGTGAAATGGCTAGTCAAAGCAAAAGCTATTCAGTGATTGGAAAGATTTGTCTGATAATTCAATTTAGAGTCTCTTAGAGTCATACATGATCTCATTACAAAATCCATTAAAGGACAAAATAAATTCTTTGCTGTAGCTTATGAGTAATACAAATAGCCACAAAACTTTTTTCTTTCAAAAAGCTTAGATTATCATAACCTTCCTATTAGTCATATAGACTTTACTTTTAATCGAGTATTAGCGATAATTGAATGCAAAACAAGTAAATGATTGCAATAAAGGAGGTGAATGAATGTCAGATTCAAGGTTACAAGAATTTGATATTAAAGGGACTGATCGAAGATGAGGATTGCTTTAGAATTGCTCCAAAAGATGAACATATAGAAGCATTTCCTACTTCTGATGAGCAGGATAGTTTTACAATTGGAGCTTTCAGCAACCATGATTTAATAGGAGTAGCCAGTTTTATGAGAGATGGAAAAAACAGAATAAAACTCAGGCATAAAGGAATTTTATTTAAAATTTATGTTGATTCGGAACATCGGCAAATAGGAGTTGCCACTTCGCTTATTACAGAAATTATCAATCGTGTAACTCTAATTAATGATATTGAACAGATAAACTTAACTGTAATCCCTACCAACAAACATGCAAAGAAGCTTTATGAAAAATTTGGATTTAAAACTTTCGCTTCTGAAAAAAAGGCAGTCAAATGGAAAGGAAGATATTTTAATGAAGACCAAATGAAATTAATTATTGCTAAATAATGATTGAGAGTTATCATATTATATGATTAGCCTTGTTCGAAATATCTTTTACATCTCATTTACATCAATTTACAATTGTTCTTGCAATCATACAGACATTCATATCTAGTTTTGATATGAATAAATAAAAACTTATCATGAAAACGGCAATTTTTATCTCCTTCACTCTCCTCTCCGCTTTTAGCTATATGGCCTTTGATTATATAAATTGCAACGATACTTCTTGCACTCCAATGCCATTAAATAGAGAACAGCTAGTAGCAAATAATTTCGACCCTTTGAATCCTTTCACCTTAAAACTTAATTCTAAATTACACTATCAGGTAGGCTCAAGGTTCATAAATACAGTGAAAGGTGAAGATCTCTATACTGCAAATACAATTATAGAAATCCTTCCAGAGAAAGCAACTACCCACATGAAAGAGTATGGTTCAGTTGAGGTGTCATTAATTGATAATGAAGCCTCATTAGGAGCTAGTGAATCAGGTGAGGATCAAAACTTAAATATTGCTCAGAAGAAATTCATACAGACATTTGATTATTCTACAGATTTCCACATCAGAGCAATTGGTAAAAGAAGAATACCGAACACGGAGGAATTGAGAGACTTAGAGTTAACATATTTTATGACGATCATTCCAGAAAAAGAAGCTAAATATTCTGAAGGACATGATAATCTCATAAAGTACCTTAGAGATAACAGTAAGAAAGAAACAGCTGATATTAATAGATCAAATCTCAAACCAGGTAAGGTAAATTTCATAGTGACTAAAAATGGCTCTATTGATAAGATAGAACTTATAAGCACTTGTGGTTATCCAGATTTAGATGAAACTTTAGTAGAAATGATACATAACCTACCAGGTACATGGGAACCGGCTATGAACGCTAAAGGAGAAAAAGTAGATCAGAAGCTAGTGTTTTCTTTTGGGATAGAAGGATGCTAATTTCACTATTTTAGAATCATATCCTTTATCTCAAAATAAACCCTTCGCTTATAGGATCATTAGGATCTAAAACAAAAGTATGCAAACCTGTGATATAAGCTGATCCTGATACTGCAGGAATTACAGCTTTGAAAGGTCCGTAATCCACTTCCTCCACGATACCTCCAGTGAAGACTGAGTCTGTAATACTTTCAATCCTCATAGTATCTTCAAAATCAATTTCACCCCGAGATCTATGAATCGCCATTCTACCTGACACACCAGACCCTGTAGGACATCTATCTACTTCTCCTTCAGCAAAAATGCAAACATTCCTACTGGAATTGGAACCTGAATGAGCATCTCCAATAAATATGGTTCCATATAAAAAACTAAGATCTGTTTCATAGGGATGAACTATCTTGTCATCCTGAGCCATGACGGCCCGCTTTATAGCCATACCAACCTTTATCAATGTACCATATGACCGTGCCTTAAGGTCTATATCCAAGTTGTTTTTATTTAGGTCTACATAAGCATAGAAAGCACCTCCATAAGCCAAATCATAAGTCACTTTCCCAAGATCATGTACATCCACTTTTTTGTCTAAGCCCACCACGAAACTTGGGACACAATGAAAACGAACTTCTTCTACCCTACCATTTACAACATGAGCATTAGACAAGATACGACCACATGGGGCATCTATTTTTAATTTATTATCGCCTTCTTTTACTTCAATCCACTTCATCTGTACAGCCAATGTAGATATAGCAATAATTGCATGACCACACATAGTACTGTATCCTTCATTATGCAAAAAAAGAATGCCAAAATCTCCTTCATCATCATTGGGAGGCACCAAAACACAGCCATACATATCAGCATGTCCTCGAGGCTCAAACATCAATACTTTACGAAGGTGGTCCAAGTTTTCTCTACAATATCGGCGATAGTCTAAAACAGAGCTACCTTTTAGCTCAGGGAACCCTGACACTATTACTCGCAGTGGCTCACCACCAGTATGCATATCAATAGTTTTGACTTGCAACCAAGATTTCGGAACGATAAAATCTAATTTTGACAAGATATTTTTGAAAGTACTACTCATGAATGAACTTTTTGAAATAATACCTGGCCCCTACTAAATCTTCTAAAGCATGGCCTACTGATTTAAATACTGTAATTTCTTCATCAGATACTCTTCCAGAATGCTTTTCTGCGCATAATTCAAAAAGATCTGCTTTGATGTCTGATGTCCCTATTGCTCCTTCTTTAATGGGAATAATAATATCTCCTGCTTCTTTCAGTCCACCCTCATACTGATCCAAAAAAATAGAACTTTTAGTCATTAACTCGCTGTCAGATTCTCTCATATGTGGCTTATATGAACCCACTAAGTCAATATGTTGTCCAGGTCTTATTAAACTACCTAAAACTAAAGGGTTTTCAGATAGTGTGGCACAGGACACTATATCTACATTAGATATCACATCACTGATGTTTTCAACCACGTTTACAGAAAAGGCTTCATTGCTAAATCTCTCTTTTATAAGTAGAGCCTTTTCGATTGTTCTTCCCCAAATGAACACATTTTGAATTGACCTGACTGATGCATGTGCTCGGATGAGATTTGGAGAGAGTGCACCTGTACCAATCATCAATAGTGAAGATGCATTTTTCTTAGAAAGAATAGAAGAAGCTAACGCAGATGCCGTAGCAGTTCGTTTAGTAGTAAGACTTTTGGCATCTACAATAGCCTTAACGCTACCATTCGTTGCATCCAAGTAAATGTATCTGCCTTGGATAGAAGGTAATCCTAATGCATCATTATCTGGATTCACCGTGATTATTTTAACTCCTGCATCCTGTCCTGGTTGCCAGGCTGGCATCAATAAAAGAGTGGTTTCTTTGTCTGTTATTGGGTCAAGAAATTCATGATGATGACGTTGGGGGACAATCTGATTTTGGGTTGAAAAAGCTTCTTTCAAAAGGAAAACAAGTTCATTAAAATCAGTATGCCCCTCTATAAATGTGGATGATATTTGTACTGGAATTGACATGATAAAAAGGTATCTCTAATCAACAAAGATTAATAATACACAATTGTCTTCTTAAATCTCAATATGTCTTAATCAGGCTTATTCAACTCTTTCTTTTCTTATTGTTTTTTCTAATCTTTCTTGCTCCTTTGTTGTTACTATCTCATATCATTTACTATGAAAAATAAAAGAAGCGTAAAAAGAGTGATACTAGCTTCTGATGTTATGATGGGAAATGTACATCTAAAACAACCTCTTCCTATAGGAGAGTTTAATCAGATTGATCCATTTCTATTGTTTCATCATATAGGGCCTAAACATCAAGTAGCTGGAGAAAGAAGTGTTATGACCATCGATGGTCATCCTCATAGAGGATTTGAAACGGTGACATTCATATTTGATGGAGAAATACATCATAAAGATAGCAGAGGAAACAATCAGCGAATAAGTGGAGGAGGTGTTCAGTGGATGACCGCTGCCAAAGGTATAGTGCACAATGAAAGAGTATCACAAGAGTTCTTGAATAAAGGTGGTGATTTACAAATCATACAGCTTTGGATCAATCTCCCATCAGAACTAAAGATGAATCAACCTAAATATCAAGGATTCCAAAAAGATGCAATTCCAGAAATAATTGAAGATGGGATTCACATTAATGTAATAAGTGGAAATTACATTAATACCACTGGCCCTATAAATTCTCTTTCGGGTATTACGGCTTATACTATTTATCATGAAAGTAAGGGAACTTTAGAATTACACATACCACAGGATCAAAATCTCATCATCTATCAACTCAATGGATACTCTAAGGTGAATGGGATCAATACCGGTCCAAACAGGATGTTAGCATTTGAAAATGATGGAGATCACATTGTCATCCAGGCCGAAGAAACAGGAACAATACTTTTGGTAGCAGGGTCTCCTATTGGAGAAAAGGTGGTATCTCATGGCCCATTTGTTATGAACAGTCAGACTGAAATACTTCAGGCAATGAGAGATTATCAAATGGGAAAAATGGGAATCTTGATTTAAGTCTTACTGTATGAAATTATCGTTGTCCCCATGATTAATACAATTTTATTATCTATCTAACAGAATAGAAAGAATCAAATGAATCTTTTCAAAAGCAATACCTAATCATTCTTATCTACAGGTTTTTCAAAACTATTTATACCTCTTTATTCTGATATGATTCAATATTTTCTCAAATTTAAAATGATAAGTACTATTTTTTTTGATCAAACAACTTAGAAAAATCTACTACATTCCCTCTTTGTGAATTGGGATAAGAAACAATATTTCCATCAATATCCAAAGTGGCGTAGACTGGTAAGAAGTAAATATCAAAATGCCGTTGAAGTTTTTGAATTTTCTTAGGATGTACATTTAGGCCATTTGGCTTGTATTTGGCTACTGACCATTTCCACTCTTCTTTATTATCGATAGATGCATTGATGAGTATAACTCCTTCATCCATTAGTCTAGCCCTGAGTTCTCTGTCCTTTGAAAAGGATCTGATACAAGGGCCACAGCTTTTGGACCAAAAACTAATAAAAACGGTGCAGCCGTGAAACTGCTTAGTAGATTCTAACGTCCCATCTAAATTATAGTATTCAAAGTAGTTTTTATAACCCATTTCCTGTGTAGACTGCACAGATACAGGAGTAACTAAACTATACATTATAAAAAAAATTAAGATTATCATTCTTTAAACTTTTCACTTAAAATACAATGGAATCTATTTACACTCTAATCATCAAAAACTAAAAACTAAACTCCTCCTAAAATCTAAAATTATCTGACAGACGGCTTGTTGGAATTAAAAAGATTCAATACGGGGGAATAGTAAGACTAGCAATGTGCTTTAAACGTATTGTTATGCCTCTTTTTTCAAAATCCAAATTTTCCAAAAAAAGAATGATTCCTACCTAAAATCGATCTCCAGGCTCCAAAAATCGAATATTCAGTTAGCACAGTCGT
>DKPS01000225.1 GCA_002471345.1 Saprospiraceae bacterium UBA7328 | reverse complement strand
TGCAAATCTATCTACTCCATTAAATCCATTTAGAACACCATTTGTGTTCACAATTTCGAAATCAATAAGATCTGCTTCAAAATTGACGCTGAATTGAAATCCTGCTATCGAATCAAAATTGTTAACAGTAAAATTGACACAAACTATTTGACCAGGTTCTCCTGATACTGATTCACCAGTTATCTCTACTGGATCGCCCTGCGATAGTAGAGATGTAAAAGAGAAAAAGAAAGTTAAAAAAGGAAAATAAAATACACCCCTAAATTTCCGAACACTCGCCATAAAACGTCTGACTCAAATCAGTTTTTAGTAAATAAAAAAACACCACTGCCAATGATTTATCATTAACGAGTGGTGTTTTGAGCTTATTGCTGTTTTGTTGACTATTATATGCCTATAATTAGGGTGCTCAATAAACCACGGAATCTAATCCGTGAAGTGATTGTAATTTTTGCCTCGCATCACTTGCTTCTTGGTGGGTTTTATATCTACCAATTAGAACTTTATACATGGTTTTTCCTTCTTTGTAATCATGTAAAACCATTGCTTGTTGATCTACTTTCTCTTTTATCCTGTCTAAAAAAGCCATTGTGTTTTCAAATCCTTCGAAAACTCCTAATTGCAACTTGTAGCTCTTTTTCGAGTAGGTTGCTTTAGGTGTTGATACCTTATAATTCTGTTGTCTCGGAGATTGATTAATTGATCTTTTTACATTTCCACCATTATTGGATACCACTTGATCTAAGGATGTTATCATTTTGCTAGGAGGTAATGTTTCCTCTATTCTTTTTACCATTTTACCTTGAGGATCATATATGACTACTGTAGGAAGGACTGAAATTCCCAGCCTCTGTCTTAGGGCAAAGCCATCAAAATCGTCAATATTTACCTTCAATGGCACAAAATTAGAATTGATTTTGCCAACAACAGTGGGATCACTATATGTGGTTTCATCCATCCATTTGCACGGAACACACCAATCAGCATAAAACTTGACGAAGACAAATTTATTTTGACTTTTGGCCAAAGCTTTCGCCGATTCTAAATCTCCTTGATAGTAGCTTGGCTCGTATTTATCCACTGACCCTAAGAGGGTTATGGACAAGCCAATGCATAGTGAAAGCATTAAATATCTCATCTCAGGTTTTTATTTTTAATGATAACATCACATTAAGTAATGTTCTCATATGTTATTTGGCAAGCACTGTACCAATAGGTCATTCGTATTACGAATTTGTTTAATATGAAGCAAAATATGTTGTAACTGGCTGATAATCAGTAGGTATTAAATGATAATAAGTTGTGCTTTTTAAAAAATGCATATACTTTGATCAAAATTGGTTAATCCTTAATTCTCAATTATGTACCTTGTGGCCCGAATTGAAAATGTATATATGTCCAAGATTAAGGCGGCTATTAAAGGAGTAGGAGGATATATCCCACCTGATGTGCTAAGTAATTTCGATCTAGAAAAAATGGTCGACACTAATGATGAATGGATTAGGTCTCGTACTGGTATTGAAGAACGAAGAATTTTAAAAGGAGAGAATAAGGGTACATCTATTCTGGGTGTTAATGCAGTGAAAGACTTATTAGAAAAATCTGGATGCAATCCTGAAGAGGTCGATCTGCTGATTTGTGCGACTGTGACTCCCGATGTTCTCTTCCCTGATACAGCTAATATTATTGCATATAAATCAGGAATGAAAAATGCATTCACATTTGATCTTACTGCTGCATGTTCTGGTTTCCTTTATGCCTTGACCACTGGAGCAAAATTTATCGAATCTGAACTTCATAAAAAAGTTGTCATTGTCGGTGCGGATAAAATGTCCTCTATAATAGATTATGAGGACCGGTCTACCTGTATCATTTTTGGTGATGGAGCTGGGGCTGTTCTTTTGGAAGCAGATGAGGAACATGGATATCACAATTCATTTATGAGAAGTGATGGGAGTGGACAGGAGCATTTATTTATGGTCGCAGGAGGATCTGCCAAGCCTGCATCCTATGAAACTATAGACAATAAGGAACATTACGTGAGACAGAATGGAAGAGTAGTATTCAAAGCGGCTGTTTCAGGAATGACAGATGCAGTGAATAAAGTAATGAAAATGAATGACTTAAGCGTGGAAGACGTGGATTGGTTGGTACCTCATCAGGCAAATGTCAGAATTATTGATACTGTAGGTAAGATGCTAGATTTTCCCAAAGAAAAAGTGATGATGAATATTCAGAAATATGGGAATACTACAGCAGGAACATTACCTCTTTGTCTCTGGGATTATGAATCTCGACTTAAGAAAGGCGATAAAATTATATTAACGGCTTTTGGAGGTGGATTTACATGGGGGGCTTCTTACCTCACATGGGCCTATTAATACATATTATTTGAAGTGGAACTTAGTTTATCCCTTCCAATGTTTACAAATGGCATCTTTAGCCTATTTTTGCAAACCATAATTTTATTATTCAAAGAAAATCTATAGTAGAGAATGGCAAATACTTCTGAAATAAAAAATGGCCTTTGTCTTAATTTTAGTAATGACGTGTGGAAAGTTGTTGAGTTTTTACATGTGAAGCCTGGTAAAGGCCCAGCATTTGTGAGAACTAAGCTGAAGAGCCTTACATCTGGGAAAGTTGTGGATAACACATGGCCTTCTAGTCATAAAATCGATATAGTAAGAGTAGAAAGAAAGAAATTTCAATTTTTATATAAGGACGATTCGGGTTATCATTTTATGGAAAATGAGACTTATGAGCAAGTGATGTTAGAAGAGAAATTAATAGATAATCCTGGATTGTTGAAAGAGGGCGCTGAAGTAGATGTTTTATTTGATTCGTCTAAGGATTTGCCACTTACAATGGATATGCCTCAGTTTGTTGAAATGGAAATCACATATACAGAACCAGGTATAAGAGGTGATACTGCTACCAATGCTACAAAACCGGCAACAATAGAAACCGGAGCTGAGGTAAGAGTACCCTTATTCATAAATGAAGGAGACAAAATTAAGATAGACACTGCTACAGGAAGTTACATGGAAAGAGTAAAATCCTAAAAACAAAACCACTATGAATTTTAAGGAAATAAAAGAACTTGTTGGCCTGCTTAAGGAATCTAACCTGGCAGAATTCATCTATAAGAAAGACGATTTTGAGTTAAAGATCAAAACGGACAAATTTACAGGTAAAGTGAGAGCCGCACCGGCCCTTCCTACTGCTGCACCTGTGGCAGCTGTTCCTGTTCAAACTTCAGCACCTGCTCAATCCACTGATAATGCGGCAGAGGACTCTGGTGGTGTTTCATCCAATGCAAATTTGTTGGAGGTGAAGTCTCCTATAGTAGGTACTTTTTATAGATCACCTGGTCCCGACAAGGACGTGTTTGTAAAAGTTGGAGATTCTATTGAAGAAGGTAGTGTAGTATGTATTGTAGAGGCCATGAAGCTTTTTAATGAAATAGAAAGTGAAATAGCAGGTAAGATTGTCAAAGTCCTTGTGGATGATGCCACACCTGTAGAATATGACCAACCACTTTTCTTAGTAGAAGTATAGATTCTTTTTTCAAACTAATCTGAGAAATGTTTAAAAAACTACTTATTGCCAATAGAGGCGAAATAGCTCTTCGTGTTATCAGAACATGCAAAGAGATGAAGATTAAAACGGT
Organism: Saprospiraceae bacterium UBA7328; assembly: GCA_002471345.1. GTDB lineage: Bacteria > Bacteroidota > Bacteroidia > Chitinophagales > Saprospiraceae > UBA7328. Next base: position 5,920 of record DKPS01000225.1, on the reverse strand, counting down.
AGCGGTATATAGTACTGCTGATAGAGATTCTCTTCATGTAAAATTTGCAGATGAAGCGGTATGTATTGGGCCCCCAAGTTCTACTGAGTCCTACCTTAATGTACCCCGTCTCATGGCTGCTGTAGAAATTACAAATGCCGATGCAATTCATCCCGGATACGGATTTTTAGCTGAGAATGCAGACTTTGCTGAAGTTTGTACGGAGTATGGTATAAAATTCATAGGTCCAACACCTGAAATGATCAATAGAATGGGTGACAAAATCACCGCGAAGGAAACTATGATCGCAGCTGGGGTGCCTTGTATTCCAGGATCAGGAGGCCTTCTTAAAAGTGCTGATGAAGGTAAAAAGTTAGCAAAAGGAATTGGTTATCCTGTGATTATTAAGGCTACTGCAGGTGGAGGAGGAAAAGGAATGAGAGTGATTTGGAATGATGATGAATTTCAAGAGAATTGGGATAATGCCAAAATAGAAGCCAAAGCTTCATTTGGAAATGATGGCATGTATATGGAGAAATTCATAGAGGAGCCACGACACATCGAGATTCAAATAATAGGTGATCAACATGGAAATGTAATTCATCTTTCTGAGAGGGACTGTAGTATTCAAAGAAGACATCAAAAGCTAGTAGAGGAGTGTCCATCACCTTTTATGACTAAGGCGCTGAGAACCAAAATGGGAGAGGCTGCAATAGCTGCTGGAATGGCTATAAATTATGAAGGAGTAGGGACGGTAGAGTTTCTTGTGGATAAGCATAGAAATTTCTACTTCATGGAAATGAATACTAGAATACAAGTAGAACACCCTGTAACAGAGGAAGTTATAGATAGAGATCTAATCAAAGAGCAAATTAAAGTTGCTGCTGGAGAGAAACTTAATGGTAAGAATTATCTTCCTAAGTTGCACTGTATGGAGTGCCGTATAAATGCAGAGGATGTTTACAATGACTTTAGGCCAAACCCTGGAAATATAACCTCATTTCATTCTGCCAAAGGTCATGGAGTAAGGGTAGATACACATGTGTATGCAGGATATAGTGTGCCACCATTTTACGATTCGATGATTGCAAAATTGATTTGCAAAGCAGAGACAAGAGAAGAGTGCATTACTAAAATGGAAAGAGCTCTTGATGAATTTATCATTGAAGGGATAAAGACTACTATCCCATTTCATCAGCAACTCATGAAAAATGAAAAATTCAGGAAAGGAGATTTCCATACGGGATTTTTGGATTCCTTCGAAATGAAAAATAAATAAGGAAATCAAAGAAGACTCATGAGGCAGTTGCTTCCTTATTTGAGTAAATATCGCTGGAGATTGATATTGAGTATTGTATTCAATTTGCTCACAGCTTTATTTACCATTATAAGCATTCCTTTCATTATTCCCTTTTTTCAGATTCTATTCAGTGTGAATATTTCTGAATTCAACCCTCCTACAAGCTTATTTGATTTAGAAGCAGGATTGAGTTATTACTTCAGCCGCTTGATTGCTATATCAGATAAAACCACTGCCTTAGGTTTTGTTTGTCTTGTGCTGATAATCATTGTTTTGTGTAGAAATCTGTTTCGGTACTTAAGTGTATATTTTTTGACACCGGTAAGAAATGGAATAGTCAGAGATATTAGACAACAGTTAGTTCAGTCTTTTTTAAAAATGCCATTGCGTCAACATAGAAAAGTAAGTAAAGGAGAACTCCTTTCAGTGAGTAGTAATGATGTAGTAGAAGTGGAATGGAGTGTAATTAGAATGATGGAACTTCTTTTTAAAAGTCCTCTTCTGATCGCTGGGTCACTTTTGATCATGTTTTGGATTAACTTAGAATTGTCTGTTATAGCATTGGGACTTATGATTGTTGTAGGACTCATCATGGGTGGATTAAGTAGAAACCTTAAAGCCAAATCTGCTAAAACACAATCTCTATTAGGCATATTGAATAATCGAGTTGATGGACTACTTTCTGGGATTAAAATGATAAAGGCATTTGGTGCTGAATCTTTTTTTGATCAGAAGTTCTCAGATTTAAATGATGATCACTATAAAAAAAATAATAAAATTCTTAGAAGAAGGGACTTGGCTTCACCTCTGTCAGAATTCTTAGGAGTAACTTTAGTGGTAATTTTAGTTTGGTTTGGAGCAAAAATGGTTATCGCATCTGAGATGAGACCAGAGACGTTTTTTGCTTTTATTTTTGCCTTCTATAATGTCATAGAACCTTCAAAATCTTTAAGTACGGCCTATTATAATGTGCAAAAAGGACTGGCTGCGATGGATAGAATTCAAGACACGATCCAATTGTCCTCTGCTGAATTATTGTCATCAGGTAGTAAATCAGTTCCAAAACAATGGGCAAAAATTTCTCTTAGGGAGGTAAGCTTTTCATATGATAATCAAGAGGTTTTAAGAGAAGTAAATCTAGATATCCAAAAAGGGAAATCTATGGCAATTGTAGGGAAATCTGGTGAAGGAAAATCGACGATTTTGAATTTGATTTTGAGGTTAGAAGATCCAGAATATGGAGCTTTAATGATTGATAATCAAGATGTTAAGGATGTTGAGTTGAAGGAATATAGATCACTTTATTCTTATTTGAGCCAAGAACCAATTCTATTTGAAGGTGATGTTAAAGAAAATCTGACTTTTGGCAATGACTTTAATGATAGACAGATAGAGAAGGCCTTGAATCAATCCAATTCTGATGAATTTTTAAAGGAAAAAGATGAAAATACCTTTCTCTCTGAAAATGGGTCTAATTATAGCATGGGCCAACGACAGAGACTTGCTATTGCCAGAGCGATAGCGCAAGACAGAGAGATCCTTGTCATTGATGAAGCCACTACTGCTCTTGATGCAGAATCAGAGCATCTCGTGTTAGCCGCTTTAGAATCAGCAATGAAAGAAAAAACCACCATAATGGTATCACACAGATTTAGTCTTATAAAAAATGTGGATGTGATATATGTGATGGATGGTGGAAAAATCGTTAATAGTGGGACACATGATGAATTGGTTTCATCTGATCTCCTATATAAGGAATTGTTAAGTTATCAGAAGGATCTCTAAGAGTGTCTATATTTGCTCTTTTTTGGAAATCAATGGGATGCGCATAGTAGAAATACTTTTATTCTTTACATGTGGTTGTTTTTTTACTTTTCTGCAAGCTCAGAAAACGGTTTTCTCATTTGACCTCCCTCAAAAAGGAGATGTGTTTTATTATAAATTAGACAATCTTCCAGATAAGGTCAATGTAGATTTTCAAGGTGCTAGAAATGCTTGGAACTTGAGTATGTTAAGTGCCCCTACAGCTCATGAATATAGTTTTGAAGCCCCTGTATCTAGCTTGTATTCTAATTTTTTCCGAAACACAGATATGGTTTCATATGATCAATGGAAGAATGAAAAATTTTACCGTAGAATTGGCAATGGTTTGTTTCTTTTAGGTGAGGTTATTAAATCAAATCGAGAGCAGGGTAATCCAATTATTAAAGAGTATACCGATCCAAAACCCATTTTTAGCATGGAGTATGCATTGAATGTGCCTCAAGAATATCAATCAAAATGGGAGGTAATAATTAACGGGAGTGAGATAAAAAAGGATGGTATAGACATTTCTGCTATGTATAAGATTTCTGTGGACGAAAATGTAAAAGAAGTAGTGGAAGATCAAGGTTTGATTTTTCTGCCTAGAGAGAAATATAATGAAGTAATCAAATTAAATAGACAGATTTCATCTGACTATAAGGTATCGAAAAGTACAGGAAGAGGAGAATGGGAAGATGTTTATCTGAGCTTGGACGAATTGCCTATTGAAATCAAACCTAATAGTCAAGAAATCACCTTTTTATCTGAGAATAGTAAAGAATGGCTAGCTCAGATAGAACTAGACGATGAGGGTAAAGTCAGTTCGGCTTTATTTAAATCTGACAAAAGCCAAATCAAGTCCAACAGCGATTATGAAGAGAGTAATTTCTTTTTGTATCCGAATCCTACATTTGGATTAGTAAGACTGGATTTTGTAAACCTCCCAAAGGGTACTTACAATCTTGATGTCTATAATATTATAGGAAAAAAATTGTGGTCTGAGAAATATATTATTGATGGTTTTACCACTATTAAAGCGGACTTAGGATTTTTATCTAAAGGTACTTACTTATATTCTCTTTCAGATAAATCTGGAAAGAAGCTACTGACCCGTAAAATGGCGATCATCAACCCTTAATGAAACGGCTTTATAATTTAGAACAAAAACTAAAGCTTCCCAGTAGAATTGATCCGTTGTTTTTGCCTGACCATTCTGATTATCAATTGTTTATAAAAAGAGAAGACCTGATTCATCCATTTATTTCGGGAAATAAATGGAGGAAACTCAAATATAATTTGAAACACTTTTTAGAGTCTAATTATGATGAGATTGTTTCTGTAGGAGGCCCTTTTTCTAACCACCTAGTAGCCTTGGCAGTTGCTTGCTTTGAATTAAAAATACCGTGTTCAGCAATTGTTAGAGGACAAAAGATTGATGAAAATAATCCCACCTTGAAACTTTGCCGAAAATATGGGTTGAAACTGATACCTGTGTCACATGATAATTATGCAAGACGCAATAATTCAGAATTTATTAGTACTCAATTTTCTTTTTCAAATCCTTATTTTATTCCGGAAGGAGGTTCAAATGACAAGCATGATTCAGGATGCGAAGAGATGTTGAATGAAATTGATATTAGCCCTGATTTTATTGTTTTGCCAATTGGGACAGGTGGCACAATGGCTGCCTTTTGCCAATCTGATTGTGAATCAATAATAGTAGGGATTTCTCCATTCAGAGAAGGCAAAGTAGATATTCCTTTTCTCAGTCGAATAGAAGCTCCTCATATGTTGCTATATGATTATGCAATGAATGGATATGGTCGGTATAACAAAGAAATGGTGAATTACATTAATTCTTTCTGGAAGAAATTTGAGATTCCTTTAGACCCTATTTACAATGCAAAAGGGATGATGGCATTGGAATCATTATTATCACAAAGATATTTTCCGGTTAATAGTAAAATTCTCTACATCCATACCGGAGGATTACAAGGCATAAAAGGATTTAATTATATACATAACAAAAAAAGCATAATCAAGATCCCTCATAATATTTATTTTCCAGAAGCTGATCGATAATCATAGGGTAATATTGATGTTCTATTGCAAGGACTTTTGAAGCAATGTTTTGTGGATCATCATGTTCTTTTATTACACATTTAATCTGAGAAATTATTCGCCCTTTATCAAATTCTTTATTTACAAAATGAACAGTAATTCCGGATTCTGTATCTCCACTTTCTGATACTGATTGATGTACATTACTACCAAACATTCCTTTGCCTCCATGTTTTGGTAGGAGTGACGGATGAATGTTAATTATCTTTTGTGGAAATGCGTCTATTAGAGATTCAGGTATCAAAAGTAGAAAACCTGCAAGTACAATAAGGTCAATTTTTTTGCTCTTTAGATCATCGATTATTGATTGCGTATCCTCAAGAAAATGAGATTTATTGAATGTGATCGAAGGAATTTTATGCTTTTCTGCTCTTTCAAGAACTTTCGCTTTTTTTCGGTTGCTATAAATAGCTTCAATATGAACATTTTGATTACCCTTGAAGTATTCAATGATCTTTTCTGCATTCGACCCTGAGCCAGATGCGAAAATTGCTAAACGTTTTTTTCTATTGGTCATAGAATGTAAAATTAGCACTCTAGAAATATAAGGATTTCAAACACATAATTAAAAATAGCCCACCTTTTCAAGTGGGCTACTGATATTTTAGTGACCGCGGAAGGATTCGAACCCTCAACCCTCAGAGCCGAAATCTGATATTCTATACAGTTGAACTACTGGGCCCCATTTCTTACATAAGTTTTGAACGCACAATATTA
>DKPS01000006.1 GCA_002471345.1 Saprospiraceae bacterium UBA7328 | reverse complement strand
GACCTCTTTGTTACCAATGAAAATAATGAAGCTAATATCCTATATCTCAATAATGGAGATGGAACTTTCTCTTCGAAAGTATTAGGTACTGGAAGGAGTACATTTTCGAGCAGTTGGGGAGATATAGATTCTGACGGAGACTTTGATGTTTTTATAGGAAATACTGGCATAACAAGAGGAGCCGGAAATAAGCTTTTCATCAATGACAACGGAAATTTTGATCAAAATATAAATGGGACTATTCATTTGGATGGGGGATGTACAAATGGTTCAGCTTTTGGTGATTATGACAATGATGGAGATCTCGACCTTGTGGTAACTAATGGGTTTTGTGATGATCAGAAGAACTTTATATATGAGAATCTAGGTGATGGAACATTAGTAAAGAATGATGAAATATTTAGTGTAGTAAGAGATATTTGCTCATACGGTGTAGCCTGGGGAGATATAAATAATGATGGCTTTATAGATTTGATGATAGCTAACTGTAAGAAGAATGCAAATGATCTCCAACAAACCAATGATATGTATCTCAATAATGGGAATGAGAATAACTGGCTCAAAATAAAACTAGAAGGAGTAGAATCTAACAGGGATGGAATCGGAGCTACTGTGAAAATAAAAGGGTCTATCCAGGGCCAAGTGAAATGGCAAACTAGAATGGCAAATTCACAATCAGGATATAGCGGTCAGAACAGTAGACTAGTTCATTTTGGGATGGGTGATGCTGAGATTGCTGATAGCATAATTGTATTGTGGCCGAGCGGAGAAGTCAATGTGAAAGCGAATGTTTCTTTGGGACGGGTGTTGAACATTAAAGAAGGAATATCTACATCTTCAATAGAAGTAAAAGAACAGAATCCATTAAAAATCAGAACATGGCCTAATCCCTTTAGTATTGACAACTCTTCTTCTCTTACCGTAGTCTTAGAAAAAGAAAATCTTAGAAGTCGAGAGAATATATCCATCAGTTTACATTCCTTATTAGGTCAGACTATTGTCAGTAATCAAAGCACTCCAAGAGGAGGAGACAGTCATAAAATGGAATTATCGCTATCAAATAAGAAATTGCTTCCTGGGGTATATTTGCTTCGAACCACTTTAAGTAAAAGAGAATACTCTCAAAAGATAATAGCATTTTAGATTAATAGATATAAAATCTAAGTGTTAACTTTCCCTATGCACTTGTTCAACATTTCAATTACCCTTTGTAAAATATCGACTTTTACGACTTTGTGGTTTTTATTTAGTTGTTCTGATCAAGAACAGATTAAAAGTTGCAATCCATTAAATGGACTTGATAAAATTCTAATTCCTGGTCAAGTAGTTCTATTAGGAGAAATCCATGGTACCAAAGAAGGCCCTGAATATATCGGAATAATGGCTTGTAATGCCTTACGCAAAGATTTGGACGTAACCATAGGCCTGGAGTTACCCCAATCAGATCAAGGCACAATTGATGAATATTTAGAATCTAAAGGAAGGACAAAAGACAAAAGAAGTATTCTGGATCTACCTTTTTGGTCCAGGGAATATCAAGATGGTAGGGCAAGTGAAGCCATGTTAGAATTGATAGAATATGCTCGAAGACTGAAGTCAAGTGGTGAAAAAATAAACGTAGTCCTTATAGACAATCCGAATTCCGGAAATAGAGATTTAGAAATGGCCCAAAAGGTTATTCAAGAAGCCAAGAGGCTGCCTTCCAACATAATAATTGTCCTCACAGGCAATTATCACAATATGATTTATGAAGGGTCAAAGCAGATGTGGGGATATGTCTTAGATCAGCTAGGTGATGAAAAAGTTACATCCTTAAATCTGGCATACACTGGAGGTTCAGCATGGGTGGATGTTGCAGGTGAAGGCTTTGGCCCAGTACAACTTGGTGGATCAGGAATCAATCAAATTGGTATCTTTTTAGACCCAAGAATGGGCAATTATGATGGCACCCTAGAGGTAGTGACTATTCATCATTCAAGCCCTGCAAAAGACCAGATATCTTATTGAATGAAGCAAGGGAAGGAATCTATTTAACATTTCAGAACTGATTAACCATCCCATCTATCCAAATAAACTTCGTCTTTCGTTCTTGTTCATCCGCTTTACTTCCGACTAAAACCATTTATGTGCAATCTTATTTGTACCACATTAAGTAATTGTTAAATTCGAATTCTTTAACGGGTAAACCCCTAATTTTGCAGTGCAAATTATTTACCATAGAACATTTCCTTATTTGAGAACACTCATCTTATCTATATTAATCATTGTACTAAGTACTTCAGTCTTTGCAGGGGTTATTGATGCGAAGAAGAATAGACTGGATGACAGGACTGCTCAATTGAGATTAGATGCAATTGAACCTAGTGTTGATCTGCCATTTACTAGAGAGACCAAAAGGCTATTGGACATATACACCTATTCTTATCTGCCAGGAGCCAGAAGAATTGTAGAAAGAAGTAACCCATATTTTGATCAATATGATCACATGCTTGATCAGAAAGGTCTCCCTAAAGTTTTAAAGAATATCGCCATAGTTGAGTCCAATATGGACCCCTGGTCTTTTTCCAGCAGAGGAGCAGTGGGAGTTTGGCAACTGATGAGAACTACTGCAAAGTCACATGGATTAATCATTGACAGATATGTAGATGAAAGGTTTGATCCATTATTGGCAAGTAAAGTTGCATTTGATTATTTAGATGAATTGCACCAGGAATTCGAAGATTGGAATTTAGCTCTAGTTGCATATAATTTCGGTCCAACAGCTTTGAGAAAAGCAATGAGGCATTGCAATAGTGAGAAGTATGAAATAGTAAAAGGAGAGCTACCTAGGGAATCTACAAGATATGCTTCTAGACTAGCAGCCGCGGCGTACCTCAATATATACTATCAGGAACATGCTAAATCGAAAAGAAATCATAAAAATGATCATGTAGAGTTAGCAGGAATTCCAGTATATGAATATATCACATTTGATGAGATAGCTAGAATAACTGGTTTAGATCGCCAAGATATTGTAGAATATAACCCTGCTGTCACTTACGATTATCTACCTGCTAATTCAAAGGGCTATACTATTAATCTTCCATCTGACAAGATGATGGCTCTTATATCAGAAAAAGAGTGGAATGCCAGAGATATTCTAAACTTTGAATATCATAAAACTGCTCTGGAAAAATTAATGCCATATCACTCTTCCTTTAAAGAGAATATCCCTCAAAACAATGATTCTGATGAGGATACTTCAATTGAAGATCTATTTCCATTTTTAGCTTTAAGACGAGAGCAGATTCTTCAGATGCTTTCTTTGGGATAGTCAAGTTAATCATATGGATACTCAATAATTTGTTTCATATGATCTATATAATCATTGATAAAATAGGCTAGGTTAGTACACTCATTTTGAGGTACAGTTTTGAAAGCAATTTGATGTAAATTATGATTCATTCTACTTTGTGTAAGCACAGTATGTGGAATAAGGCTAATGATAGATGCTAAGTGCATGTTCAACTGATACCAAAGGGTAATGATATCCTTCCATTTCTGATTTTGATATCCTTGTATTTTTACCCACATGTCCTGATCATAGCCTTGAAATGTCAGTTCTTCTTGACCTTGAATTCTTACAAATCGTTGATGATTATTTGCAGCAGAATCAATAAGGTGACCCAGTATTTCTTTTCTTGACCATTTAAGTGGGTTCGGTTTCTGAGCTGCCAATTCATGAGTAATTAGCTCTAGTAGAGGACTGTATGTGTTGATTGAATCTTTTAATCTATCAGCAAGGTTAGCCATAATTCGAAGCCTTATATGTCTATAACTTCTTATTATAACTCTAGAGCGCTTTCACGACTCCTTCTTCCATTTTGAGCAAAGGATTTCATCTTTATGATTTTTGTTTCTTGGCTTAATGAAAATGGATTCTCATATTTAGGACTATGTTCATTCACCTCACTACCATCAGTTGTATACCTCAAGGTTAGGCCTGGATATCTCACATTTGCATGAACCATTCCTTCTATGATGCTAATCCCTGGAAGTGGAATTCGATAATTGATGCCTCCCCAGATGTGATCCATAATTGGCATATGATGTTGGCCAATTGTATTGGCAAATTGTCCCCAATCTTTTTGCATTTCGTTCCATCTTTCTTCTTTATTTGGAATTGTCGCCCAATCAGGATAGGCATTCCAAGATCGTTCTGATAGACTTAAAGATTTAGGAAATAAATAGTATTGAATTTTATCATTAGAGGTGACAGTTTCACTCCATAAGTGCCCCTGTATTCCTAATATATTTTTCTTTCCTTCTTCGGTAAGACGTACATGATCAGTGAATAAATCATCACTTACCACAGCTCCAATATTATTCTTTTTTTGAGGGATTGCATATACATCTTCAGGTACAAGATAGAAAGGATTAGTTGCATCAACCATTCCTGTCCACATTAGTCCTGACTCATCTGAGTCCATGTTATAGGCCATGTCAAAATACATCTGTGCACTATTACACATCACCACTTTGTGCCCTGCATTGGCAAGCTTGTAAGCCATATCTTCTCGGCCCCATCCCCATGTAGCATTCCACACATATGGTTGCATATTCCGATCAAAGAACTTTGGATTGAGCTCTTTCCCATTGTGGCCTTCACTACTGCTTTTGAGAGCATATTCTTCCCATCCAGCTGTAACTAATCCATACTTAGAAATGATATTCATATATCTTTCGGTGAAATAAGGTTGAAGTTCATCCGTATGAGAAATAGATTCACTATTTGCCTTGATAAAGGCTTGGCAAAGTGGAGACTTATGCCACGAACCATATCCTACTTCATCTCCTCCACTATGGAAAGTCTTGAGAGGAGCACCAGCTTCATCATGCATAGCAATGACCTCCTGAAGGACTTTCTCTACAAATGTGAATGTAGACTCTCTGCATACGCAAAAACTATTATCTCCATATCCTTGTGCTGAGTTGTATTCTGATTCGTCATTCGGATCACTGAGCAGATATCGTTCGGCTTCGTCCTTATCCCCATTTTCCATATATCTATTATAGCGTACTTTCATTGCTATGATAGCAGCTCTGGCATGTCCTGGCATGTCAAATTCTGGAATGACTTCAATATGTCGTGCAGCAGCGTATTTTAAAATGTCAACATATTCGGATTGGCTGTACCATCCACTTCCATAAGAATGTTCTGGTTGATGATGTGGTCCTGAACCATAAGCAGGTTGTAGATGGCCTGATTCCACTTCATTTAGAGTATGTCCT
>DKPS01000036.1 GCA_002471345.1 Saprospiraceae bacterium UBA7328 | reverse complement strand
ATCAATTGCATAGCGTTTATCATGACCTGGTCTGTCCTTCACGAAAGTAATCAACTTTTCTGATTCACCTTCTTCTCTTCCTAATTCTTCATCCATCAATTTGCAAAGGGTTCTAACTAAATCAATATTTTGAATTTCATTATCCCCACCAATGTTATAGGTCTCTCCAAGTTTTCCATTTGAAAATATGATTTCAATAGCTTCAATATGATCTTCTACATATAACCAATCTCTAACATTTGTACCATCACCGTAAACGGGTAATGGCTTATTATTTAATATGTTATGTATGATTAGAGGTAGAAGTTTTTCTGGAAATTGATTAGGTCCATAATTATTTGAACAGTTGGATATCTTTACGGGAAACTTGTAAGTATTTGCGTATGCTCTTACAAAATGATCACTACTTGCTTTTGAAGCAGAATAGGGTGATTGCGGATCATATGATGTTGTCTCTGTAAATAGCCCAGTAGCACCTAAACTGCCATATACCTCATCAGTGGAAACATGGTAGAAGCAATGATCTTCATTATCTTGCCAATTGTTTTTAGCTACTTGCATTAAGTTGACTGTACCTAGAATGTTAGTTTTGAGAAATGCTAATGGATCTGTAATTGAACGATCTACATGAGACTCAGCTGCAAAATGAATGACATGAGTTATGCCATGTTTTATAAATAAAGCCTCTATTTCAGATTCATTCATAATATCCCCTTTTACAAAAGTGTAATTAGGTGAACTTTCAATATCACTTAGATTTTCAAGATTTCCAGCATAGGTGAGCAGATCCAAATTGATTATGTGATCATTGGGGTATTTATTCACCATTAGTCTTACAGCATGGCTTCCAATGAATCCAGCTCCTCCTGTAATTAGTATATTTCTTTTACTCATGCTTTTACAACGGTTTTAAAATAATCTAGTGTCTTTGCGAAACCCTCTTTTCTATTTACAATAGGTGTCCATTTTAATATTTCTTTAGCTCTGGTAATATCAGGCTGTCTTATTTTGGGGTCATCCATAGGAAGATCTCTGTAGCCTATTTTTGCATTTGAATTGCCTACTAAATCTATAACCTCTTGAGCTGCTTCTAAAATTGTGATTTCTGAAGGATTTCCAATATTCACGGGAAATGCATAATCACTCTTCAATAGACGGTAAATACCTTCTACCAAGTCATCAACATAACAGAATGATCGAGTTTGTGATCCATCTCCAAATACGGTGATCTCTTCTCCCTTTATTGCTTGTGAAAAGAATGCAGGCAGGGCTCTACCGTCATTTACTCTCATTCTAGGGCCATAAGTATTAAATATCCTCACCATTCTGGTTTCTAGACCATGATAGGTATGATATGCCATAGTCATTGCTTCTTGGAATCTCTTAGCCTCATCATACACACCCCTAGGTCCAATAGGATTTACATTACCCCAATAGTCTTCATTTTGAGGGTGCACTAATGGGTCTCCATAGACTTCCGATGTGGATGCAATAAGTAAGCGTGCATTTTTCTCTTTAGCCAAACCCAAAAGATTATGGGTTCCTAATGATCCTACTTTCAAAGTTTGAATGGGCATTTTTAAATAATCAATAGGACTTGCAGGGCTTGCAAAATGAAGTATATAGTCAAGATTTCCTGGAACATGAACAAACTTGCTCACGTCATGATGGAAATATTCAAACTGTTTTAGAGGAAAAAGATGTTCAATATTCTTAAGACTCCCAGTGATCAGGTTGTCCATAGCCACGACATGAAATCCTTCCTTGATGAACCTATCGCAGAGATGAGAGCCTAAAAATCCTGCTCCACCTGTAATTAGAACTTTCTTCATATTAATAAAAATTAATATGCAAATGTAGCCGTTTGTGCGGCTATATTAGTGTTTCTATCTAGATTTATAATCTTCATTAAATTCTTATAACTGATCTTCCTGCAGACATATAACTTGGTTTCAAAAACTGTTCTTTTTTTTGGTCGGAAGCTGAGAAGTAGAACTATTTTAAATTATCTAAGTCTGCGTGAAAATCAAAATCTAAAATCAGCAGATATTCTATGCCATTGTGCTTCACTGGGTGAGCATCAAAGCCTTGTACCGGTTCTTGAAAAAATAAGATCCAACTTTCCAATAAAGAAAATTGCCCTCTCCTTCTTTTCTCCTTCTGGTTATCTAAATGTAAAGGCTAGGAATATTTATGATTTTAAAATCTATTGCCCTGTAGATCAAAAATCTGAAGTCGATATATTCTTAGATCAAATTAACCCTTCACTCATCATTATCTCACAAAACGAGATATGGCCTTTGTTTCTTGCCGAAATAGTAAGAAGAGGCATTCCTTGTATATATATTGATTCATATTTCAATAAGACAAGAAGAAATAAATTATGGTTTTGGCTTAATCAATCTTCCTTAAGTAAGGTTAAATGCTTTTTCACTCAAAATAAAGAAGTCAGCTATTTTTTGAAAGGCGAATTACGGGCTCAGGCACATGCCATTGGAAGTATTAGAAAAGAATACATAGATCAAAGTTTATCACAAAAATTGTCATTGCCCAAATTAGAATTATTTAGCAATAGCAAGCCTCTTATAGTGTTTGGAAGTGTTCACAATTCCGATATTTATATTCTCTCAAAATGTATAGATCAAATCATAGAAAAGTATAACATCCTGATTGCTCCTCATGATATAAATGATTATAACCTTAGGC
>DKPS01000280.1:96705-104065 GCA_002471345.1 Saprospiraceae bacterium UBA7328 | reverse complement strand
TGAGCCAGGATCAAACTCTCCATAGTAATTCTTATGACGTTTGATCGTCGTTTCTTTATTCAATAATTAAACTCTAATAACTCGTAATTAAACGATTAAGTTGCTTTGCGTAAATGTCCATTCGTGTCAAATATCTTCCCCTTGTTTTCCAAAGGGACCGCAAAGATAGTATAACACAAACGATATTTCCAAACTATTTTGAAAATAAATTTTGAAGTTTTTTTTATGCTATTAATTTCAATTGGAAAGGCTTGGGCAATTTGAAATATAAGGCTGTTTACAAGCCATTTAAAAAAGTATATTCTGTCAAAATAGCCTGATAAGAAATAATTATTTTTTGTATTAAAATGTAAATAATTTGCATGCCTAATGGATCGGAAATAAAATATCTAATATCTCTTAGATTACATCGGCTAAGGTTCGTTTTGTAGCCAGGTTATAGGATTGTGTTGTTTATTCTTTTAAATAGTCTTCAAATAACTGTCTTTGCCCCAAAACAGCAATTCCTATATCACTTAGTGCTCAATTAAACCTATTTCGGTTTCATTGAATCTTTAATCAATTCTAATTCCTTCTCTTCTTCTTTGGCGGACTTGCTTCCTAAGATCTGATCTAAGCTTTTAGAACGCCTTAAAGGTCTTACTAACAAGAAATTGCTGTTTAGGCTGTAGGCGCCTTTAGAGTTCTCATCTATTCAATATGTAACCCATACTCAAGTCAATCTTTATCCTGCAATTCAATCTTTCCAACTCTGGCCATATTTTTTGATCTTATTTAATACTAAAGAACTTTCTTAAAAGATCTTACTCGCTATATCTTCATCGATACTTGACTTTTTCTTACTGCGGCTTTGGTTAAGTAAAACGTTCAATTTTCATTGTGCCCTATTTTACTATTCAAAAGCTCAATTTTTGTATTTGAAGATTTTCAAATTACATTCATGAACCGATTACTTGTTTTAAAGGAAGAGAGGGCTTAGGAAATGGCATATTTCCTTCTGCCGGCAATTGACCTGGAATCTAGATTTACAGAGTAACATCAAATCATAAACAAAACAGTAATAACTAAAAAAGCCCCGTCGAAATGACGAGGCTTATATATTATTATTAACAGTGTCTTTTAGAGAACTATTCCTTGCCTCCTTTTAATTCATCTTGTAATTTGGTCAACTCTTCCCATTTGTCAGAAGCTGCCAATTCAGCTTGTTGAGGCCAAGTAGTAGGATCATGCATTTTATATCGACTGCCAGCCTCTAAAAGAATCTCCCTAATCTTATCGGGATCTGCTTTTGACAAAGCTTTGAATGTCCCTGTGTCTGCTTTCGCAAGCAATTCAGCTATTTTAGGACCTATTCCTTCAATCTTCTTCAGATCATCCCCCTTTTTAGAAGCTGCCTTTTTAGTTGCCACCTTAAGCTTTTTCTCAGCTTTAGCTTCTTCTAATTTAGGTTCAGTCTTCGGAGCCTCCTCTTTCTTAGTTTCTGCAGGCTTAGGAGTTGGCACTGCTTTTTTTGCAGGAACTGGTATAGGGGCTGCTTTAAACTGATCTTTCAACTGTGAGAATACATCTAATTCGCCAAGTGTAGATTTTTCTACCCTAGACTGTTGGTTTTGGATAGATTTTCTCACTTGCTTTCTTTCTTCAGATTTTTCACTTCTGACTTTGTCCTGAGCTTCCCTATTGATATCATCTAAGTATCTAGTGTGAGAAACAATAATTCTCTTATCATCTCTATTAAACTCAATCACTTTAAATGTCAAGTTCTCATCAACTTCACCTGATGAGTTGTCCTCTTTCTTTAAGTGTTTAGTAGGTGCGAATGCTTCAAGTCCATATGGTAATTGAATAATAGCCCCTCTATCTTCTTTAGAAATAATAGTCGCTTCATGGTATGATCCAACAGGAAAAACATTCTCAAATGTATCCCAAGGGTTCTCTTCCAGCTGCTTATGTCCTAATGCCAACTTTCTGTCTTCTTGATCAATTTCAAGAATCATGATTTCTATCTTCTCGCCTACTTTAGTATACTCAGAAGGGTGATTAAATCTCTTAGTCCATGAAAGGTCAGAAATGTGAATCATACCCCCTATTCCTTCTTCAAGCTCGATAAACACACCATATGGTGTGAGGTTTTTAACTTCGCCTGAGTGTTGACTGCCTTGAGGGAATTTCTTAGCAATTTCCGCCCAAGGGTCCTCAGTAAGTTGTTTCACACTTAAAGACATCTTTCTCTCTTCTCTGTCTATTGTTACAACTTTTGCTTCAAACTCATCACCAAGAGTAAAGAAGTCTCTTGCATTAACAGGCTGAGTGCTCCAGTTTACTTCAGAAACGTGAATCAATCCTTCTACTCCTGGAATAACCTCTAAGAATGCACCGTAATCTTCAATGTTGACAATCTTGCCCTTAACTACAGAGCCAACTTCAATGTCTTTTTCTAATACATCCCATGGATGCGGTTGTAACTGTTTAAGACCTAAAGAAATTCTCTTTTTATTCTCATCAAAATCAAGAACTACAACATTGAGTTTTTGATTTAACTCTAGCACCTCATTGGGGTGATTGATTCGACCCCATGAAATATCAGTAATATAAAGAAGGCCATCCACACCTCCAAGGTCCATAAAGGCACCAAAGTCTGTGATATTCTTGACCATTCCTTCTAGCACTTGTCCTTTTTCAAGGCCAGCAATAATTTCATCTCTTTGTTCAGCGAGATCAGATTCTATCAATGCTTTGTGAGAAACAACAGCATTCTTAATGGCTTCATTAATTTTCACCACTTTAAGCTCCATTGTTTTACCTACGTACTGATCATAATCAATTATAGGCTTGATATCGATCTGAGAACCTGGAAGGAAAGTTTCTAGCCCATTACAATCAGCAATAAGACCACCTTTAGTCTTAGATATAACTTTACCTTTTAGTACGGTTCCATTATTATATGAGTCTACCAATGTATCCCATGCTCCTAGTAACTTGGCTTTTCTTCTAGAGAGCACTAATTGCCCTCTAGCATCCTCAGTCTGCTCTACATATACCTCTACTTCATCTCCGATAGCCAGTTCTGGCATATCTCTAAACTCTGATGCTGACACCAAACCATCCGACTTATAGTTAATATCCAAAACGATATCACTAGGAGTCATTGCTCTGACCTTACCTTTTACAATAGAAAACTCTTGCAACTTAGTAAGTGACTGGTCGTAGTCTTTTAAATACTTATCTATTTCTGCTTGTTCATAGGTAAGAGAGTGTTTTTTACCTATACTCCAGTCGTAATCGTCATGAGCTGACTTTGTTTCTTCGACTTCGATTATTTCTTCTAAACTGATTTTTTCAGCTTCGATTTCTTCTTCTACTTCTACTACAGTTTCTTTTACTTCTTCTGAGATAATTACTACCTCTTCTGTTGACTCAGTCTCTTCACCAATCTTGATTTCTTGGTCTTCTACTGGGTCTTTAATTTCATCTGTATTCATAATTCACCACATTTGTATGTCACCACCATTGTGGAGACAGAAGTTCAATCCGAAAAATTTCGGGCTGCAAAGGTATGTTTATTTATTTGTTTTTTGCAAGGGAGAAAAACTAAGAAGGTGCGTTAGAAGTTTGACTTATAATTAATGAGGCTTCTCCGAAATATTCAACATAGTAAAAGATCCCAAATTGATTATTTAAATGACTTCTTATATTTGACTGATTCGAACATAATTTTCACTTTAGAATAAAATTATAAACAAGAAATAAAATATATGGAACAGCGACCGTGGACGAAATTCTATCCTGCTGGAGTGCCAGCAAATATAAATCCTGAAGAATATCAGACTTTAAGAGATTACCTTCTCATAAAATGCAAGGAACATGCTAATCGAAAGGCATTCTCATGTATGGGTAAAGAACTTACATTCAAAGAAATTGATAAGATGTCAGATCAATTTGGAGCTTACCTTCAATCAAGAGGTGTTGAGCCTGGTGACAGAGTTGCTCTTATGATGCCAAATCTTCTTCAATACCCAATCGCATTATTTGGGTGTATTAAAGCAGGAATTATTATTGTGAATACTAATCCTCTTTATACTCCACGAGAAATGGAACACCAATTCACAGATAGCCAAGTAAAAGCAATAGTGATTGCTGAAAATTTTGCTGGAAATCTGGAAAAAGTCATTGGAAAAACAGATATCAAAACTGTTATAACCACAAGTATTGGAGAACTATTAGGAGGAATGAAGGGATGGGTAACTGACCTTGCTGTTAAGAGGATAAAGAAGATGGTGCCAAAATATAATATACCCAATACAGTGAAATTTAAAGATGCCCTTAAACAGGGGAAGAAATTTGAGCTAAATACAGATTTCGCAAATGAGCCAGATACAGTGATCGTACATCAATACACAGGTGGAACAACAGGTGTAAGTAAAGGGGCAATGTTGACTAATAAGAACCTAGTTTCTAATATGCTACAACTGAGTGCTATTTTCAAACCTTATATGACCAAAGATGTAGAAAGAATAGTGCTTTGTCCTCTACCGTTATATCATATCTATGCATTCTCTTGTAACTGTCTTGCTATGATGGACACTGGGTCTTTGTCAGTATTAATTACAAATCCAAGAGATCTATCGACCATAATAAAGGAATTTAATAGATATAAAGTGACTGGTATGACCGGAGTAAATACGCTTTATAACGGTCTAAATAATCACCCCGATCTTAAAAATGTGGATTTGAGTCATATGGAGTTTGCAAGTGCTGGTGGCACTGCTTTACAAAATGCTGTAGCTCAAGAATGGGAAAAAAATACAGGAACGATAATCTCAGAAGGATTTGGTATGACAGAGACTTCTCCAGTGGCGAGCTCTAATCCAAAAGGAGGTGTTAGAATTGGGACTATTGGAATACCTGTCCCTTCTACAGACATGAGAATAGTAGATGATGGAGGAAAGCCTATAGCCACGGGGGAAATAGGGGAAATTCAAGTAAAAGGCCCACAAGTGATGAAAGGGTATTACAAGAGACCTGACGAGACTGCAAAAACGATAACATCTGAAGGATGGCTCAATACAGGAGATATTGGCCAAATGGATGAAGATGGATATTTCAAGATAGTAGATCGCAAAAAAGACATGATCAATGTATCTGGATTTAATGTATATCCAAATGAGATAGAAGATGTAGTTGCTATGCATAAGAAAGTAGATGAAGTGGCGTGTATAGGTGTGGAAGACGATAAATCAGGTGAGGTAGTAAAAGTATTTATTGTAAAAAAAGACAAGTCTCTGAATGAAAAAGAAATTATAGAGCATTGCCGTGAATACCTCACAGGATATAAGATACCAAAACAAATAGCATTCATGGATGACCTGCCAAAATCTACTGTGGGTAAAATATTGAGAAGAGAGTTAAGAGGTAAGTGATGTGTTGATGTGATTTGATTTAATAAAAAAATAGTTGTTTGAAGTTTCTTGCAAAGACATTATTTGGACTAGAAGAATTATTGGTCAAGGAGTTAGAAGACCTTGGGGGAGAGAATGTGGTACAATTGAATCGGGCTGTTTCTTTTGAGGGCGATCTTGAATGCCTATATAAGGTAAATTATAGATCACGTTTGGCCATAAGAGTAGTGAAACCTTTCCTTGAGTTTACAGCCCACAATGAAACTGTGTTTTACAAAAGATTGAGAAGGTACGATTGGACACAAATGTTCACTTTAGATCAAACTTTTTGCGTAGACAGCACAGTGAAATCGGATTATTTCAGACATTCAAAATATGTATCACTAAAAACCAAAGATGCTATAGTAGACCTTTTCAGAATGAAAAATGATGGTCTGCGCCCTTCAATTGATATCCGAAATCCCGATTTCAAAATCAATCTTCATTGTAGACAAAAAGATTTTACACTCTCTTTGGATAGCAGTGGAGACTCTTTGCATAAAAGAGGTTACAGACAAAGTGAAAGGCAGGCACCACTCAATGAAATATTAGCAACAGGAATGATTCTATTATCAGAATGGAACAAGAAAAATACTTTCTATGATCCAATGTGTGGATCTGGAACATTACTGACTGAAGCACATGCAATTGCCCATAACATTCCACCACGTCAAAATAGAGAACTATACGGATTTATGAATTGGCCCGATTTTGATCTTTCTCTTTGGCAAAAAGTAAAAGATGAGGCAAATGCTCAAATTAATGATGATGTGGTGAAAATCTATGGAACAGAAATAGATGAAACTCAATATTATGAAACCAAAAGCCTTTTGACCAAACTAGATTTAACAGGAATAGAAATAAAGCATTCTGATTTTATTGATTCATCTCCTCCCGAAAAGAATGGTCTGATTATCTGTAACCCTCCATATGGCGAAAGACTTGACGAAGATGATGTAGAGGAGCTATATAAAGAATTAGGCGACACACTAAAAACAAATTATACAGGATGGGAAGCATGGATTATAAGTAGCAACAAAACTGCTCTAAAAAGAGTAGGTCTGCGTCCTTCAAAAAAGCTCATGTTGTATAACGGTGCTTTAGAGTGCAAATATCATAAGTATGAAATGTATGAAGGAAGTCGAAAAGCAAAAAAGCAATAGTTATTATAAATGTCTCTCTGCATGATAAGAACTTCTTACTAAAGGGCCACTCTCCACAAAATCAAACCCTCTTTTTAATCCTTCTTCTTTATAGTATGCAAATGTATCAGGATGAACAAATCGAGATACATTCAAGTGCATTTTGGTAGGCTGCAAATACTGACCAATAGTCACAACATCACACCCATTGTTAGCAAGGTGATCCAGGCAATCTAAAACCTCTTCATCTGTTTCACCTAGTCCTACCATGATACCAGTTTTAGTTCGGCATCCAAGATCTTTTGTTCTTTGAATTTGCTCTAGAGATCTTTCATACCTGGCTTGAGGCCTTACCAATCTATATAATCTTTTGACAGTTTCAATATTGTGTGAGACCACTTCTTGACCTCCTTCCACCATTCTTTCTAAGGCCGTCCACGTTGATTTAACATCGGGGATGAGAGTCTCTATGGTGGTTGCTGGAGATTGAAGTTTAGTTTGCACTACTGTTTGATACCAAATTTCAGCTCCTCTATCTTTTAATTCATCTCTATTGACAGAAGTTATGACAGCATGTTTAACTTCCATAAGCCTAATGGCTTCAGCTACTCTTCGTGGTTCATCTTCATCGTACTCTGGTGGACGCCCTGTTTTCACTGCACAAAAGCTACAACTTCGAGTACAAGTATTCCCTAAGATCATAAATGTGGCAGTACCTGCTCCCCAACATTCTCCCATATTTGGACAATTACCACTTTCACATATGGTATGAAGTTTATG
>DKPS01000280.1:87520-96438 GCA_002471345.1 Saprospiraceae bacterium UBA7328 | reverse complement strand
CTCCCCAACATTCTCCCATATTAGGACAATGTCCACTCTGACAGATTGTATGAAGGTCATATTTGTCAACAAGAGACCTTACTCTCCTATAATCCTCTCCTATTGGAAGTTTTACTCTTAACCAATCTGGTTTCTTTTTACGTTGTGGTTTGTCCTTATCTATTACTGGTAAATCAATCAAGGTCATTAATTTAAAAAGGTGACAGAATGATGCTATTTACGCCCACCGAATTGCAAAGATAGATACAAATTGAGGAAAATAAATTTATTCTTCACCCCTTCTCTTTCTGCCAAAACAGGCACCTTTCCTGGAAATATATCAACCATTAATCCAGCTTCCAAGGCTTTAACTTTTTGCTCAAAAGCACCTAATGAAAAGTGTCCTGCTATTTTACCATGAGCACCCACAGTGATCGACGTACTGGAAATGCCGTTGAAAAAACCAGTCGCACCATAAATGTCATCATAGGCTAAAAACTGCTCTGCATTGTCATCAGAATAACGGATGTTCACAAGTTCGGTTTCGAAGGTTTCCAAGTTATTCTGTATCACTTGAAGTTCTACAGGTTTGAGCAAACCAATAGAAGCCCCAGCTTCATAGATAAAGCCAACTGCAATCCCTTTCCTTCTAGTTTTTTCTGACAGATATCTTTTACCTCCAGCACTTAACCTTAAGTTAATAAAATGATTACGTTTCCCGTAGATGAAAGAAGGAGATAGGCCTTCTCCTGGGAAACTAATGTTTTTGTTTTGTTTTCGCTCTCTAGGGTCTTTGATATATCCTAATTCAAAATTATAGTAAGTTGTATTGTAGTATGATTTTAGTTTTCCTGTTTTATAACTAATGGCAAGTCCGGAAGTGGTGACTCTTGCGCCGAATATTTTTTCCGTTTTATATACAACTCCTTTAAAATTATATTCTACTGGTTTGGGTTGAAAAATAATCTGGGCACTTATGGCATCCGCTGAGCAGATCATCAAAACCACAAAAATCAGTTTATACAATTGATTATTTTCCATTAAGCCTAAAATTATGGAATTAATTACATGTAAGTGATGTATATGTCTTTGTAACGTTTAATTTTCATATTCGCGACATAACAAATCAATTTATTAGCTTACCAGTCATACATATTATCACTATAGAAAAGGCGCCTAGGCTCAAGTATGTTTTGGATACAATTTTCAAAACACATTTAGGTCTAAACTATGAAATACATGATCATGATAAAGAAATTTCACCTTATGCACCTAAGATAATCTACTCTGACAAGAAAACTAACACAACTGGCATCTCTATATATAAACATCCACTACTCTCTGAAAGAGTGATTTATGCTCAGGGTATAAATGTCAGGAATGATCAAAAATTGCCTTGTTTCTTTCAGAACTACAGCTTTAAAGGTGATTATCCTTTTGATTTATTTTCAATGGTTTTTTATTTGCTGACTAGATATGAAGAATATTTAAGGTTTCCTTCTGATCGACATGGCCGATTTTCTGCAAAACAAAGTTTGGCTTTTCGAAATGACTTTCTTGATTGCCCAATAGTAGATTTTTGGATATTAGATCTGAAACGTAAAATTGAAGAGAAATGGAATCTAAAAATATCTCTACCTCGATCATTTAGGATCGAACCAACAATTGATATTGACACCCCTTATGCCTATAAACACAGGTCTATCCTTGCTCATATAGGAGGAACAGGTAGAGATATATTTCTATTGAGAGGAGAAAGACTTAAAAAAAGAATCTCAACTCTACTTGGCCAACAAGAAGATGTATTTGATTCTTACGAATACATTTTTAGTTGTTTACATCAAAATGGCCTTACTGCAATATTCTTTTTTTTAATGAAATGTCAACTACCTGATGATCAAAACTTCTCAGTAAATAGTAAAGCTTTTGAAAAGTTAGTTCAGATCATAACTGATAAATTTGAAATTGGAATTCATCCATCTCTTTCTTCTCAGAAGTCAGTTCTACTTTGGCAGAAAGAAAAAAGAAAACTTGAATCTTACTCATCGACAAGAGTCTCGTCTAGTCGGCAACATTTTCTTCATTTAGCTATTCCAAAAACATACAGACATTTATTGTCAGAAAAAGTCACAGATGATTTCAGTATGGCATACCATGATCACTCAGGATTTAGGGCTAGCACTTCAGTACCTTTCTATTGGTATGATTTAAAGAAAGAGGAACCTACCAATCTCATGATACACCCGGCTCAAATTATGGATGCTACACTTAGGCATCATATGTCATTGGACATTTCGTCTGCTCTAATAGAAGTCCAAAAAATGAAAAAAACCATTGAAGAAGTTGAAGGGGTATTCTCCTTCATTTGGCACAATAGCTCATTTGCTGAAATCTATGGTTGGAAAAACTGGAAAAAGGTATTTGAACAGTGCTTGCAATGAGGGTTTTCCAACTTGATGCGTGTCTTATTATTTAGATTTAGCTTTCCTCCCCTAGTAAATTTCCATATCGGTGAAAATTATACGAGAAATTTTGCTCATTTAGATAATTCAGCAACTCCATTCGACCTGAAGGGTTTGGCTTTCGATCATAAACATGAATAGCTCTAAAATGACACTCTTTAAGAAAAGTTTCATCTATTCTATCTCCAATAAGCGAACGCACCACTGTATCATGTGAAAGATCAGAGATTACACTTTCTAAATTATCTGTTTGTCTTATTGGAACATCTATAATTTCAGCAGCAGCTCTGACCATTGACACATCATCCACAGAAGTAAACTTGTCTGTAATAAGTATGATTTGTTCAGGTTTCGTATATCTGTTTTTGTTGTATTGACCTCTTATATGTGCATAATCTATTTCTCTACTAAAATGATCATCCCAAGAACTTTGATAACTTTTTAAATAGTTGGTTGAATCCTTAATTTTGAGATTCGCAAATTGCAAAATGTAATTTGCCCCACCTGCTTTCATTCCAAATCCGAAACAAGATGCTTTTACTCCTCCAAAGGGCTGTCTTTGAACTATTGCTCCTGTAGTGCTTCTATTAACATAGAGATTGCCCGCTTGGATGTTATTTTTCCAATAAGCAACTTCTCTTTTGTCTAATGATTCCAGCCCTGTGGTTAGCCCATATTCTACTCCATTCGCTATTCTTATTGCATCTTGTAAGTCCTTAGCTTCCATCACGGAGAGTATAGGGCCAAAAAGTTCATTATTGTATTCAAAATCCTCCTCATTTATTCCCCACTTGATTCCAGGACTTACTAAGAATTTACCGTCTACTTTGGGTTCTAAAAGCCACTGATATTTAGGTGTAGATTCAATGCACTCCTTTATTTTATCCGACATCTCTACAGCAAGTGGTCCTATTTCCGTTTCAAGATTCCATGGGTTTCCATGAACCTTGCTTTGTGTAGCATCCTTAAGGAGTTGCTTGAAATGAGGATCATTAAAAACTTCTTTTTCTAAAATTAAAAGTGAAGTAGCAGAACATTTTTGGCCGGAATTGCCGAATGCAGATTGAACTACATTTTTAATAGCCTGATCTCTATCTGACAGGCTAGAGACAATTGTAGAATTTTTTCCACCGGTCTCCGCATAAAGATTCAACTGTGGGTTTCTGTCCAATAAGAATTTAGCAGTTGAGGTCCCTCCGGTTAGAATCACGGCATCAAATGTATTTCCTTCACTTAAAAAAGCATCCAAAGAGGATTCTTCGGCTGGCAAAAATGCGAATACTGACTTAGGTATACCTGCTCTCCAAAGACATTGAGCAGTGAGATATGCACTTGCTGCCGCATTAGTAGACGGTTTAAGAATAACTCTCTTACCTGCAGCTAAAGATGCTAAAACACCGCCAATAGGTATAGCAATAGGGAAATTCCATGGAGAAAGAACAAGGTTCACACCTCCGCACTCCATTTGTAGGCTATCATCATCCTTCAAATCCATTATAGATTGTGCATAATAGTTGGCAAAATCTACAGCTTCTGACACTTCAACATCGACTTCTGCAATTGTTTTTCCTAGTTCGCATACCGCTGCGCAAATAAGATTCCCTCTTTCCTTTTCTATTTCAATGGCAGCTTTGGCTAACATGATCGCTCTTTGATCACAATCAAGAGTCTCCCATGCACTTTTATCTGCTAAAAACAATCTATAATCATCTTCATCTGCCAATTCATAATGCCAAGGCATAGTGCCACTCCATCCAATTTGAGTTACAGTTTTTCTTTGTTTTTCAGGGGCATCTGTTTCTACTTTTATTGTGGAGCCAGTTACATCTATTGGATTCTTCCAGTTTTTTATATATGATTTAATCCAGTTTCTATTATCAGCTAGTACCCAGTCAGTGTTTGACACATTTGAATATGTAGATTGAATTTCATATTGCTCTATTGCTCTGTTTTGAGTTCTTTTTGGTTTAGAACTCAATTTGCTGATTTGATTCAAAGATTCTAGATGTGCTAATTTTAAACTTTCCCATTTAGATGAATTTGTCTTTAAACCGTGTCCCTCTTTTAAGAAATTTCCATCCTGAGTACCTTCATCTAAGCGCCTTACTAAATATGCTATCGCACTATTATAGTTTTCAGTCTTTACAATTGGAGTATATAAAAGTACTGGGGCATTATGAGCCAATAACTCATCCACAACTTCATTAGCCATTCCTTCCAACATTTCGAAGTCTACATGACCTGAGATATCATCTTCTTTTAAGATCTGTAATCCAAATGCAAGGTCAAAAACATTGTGAGAAGCGATGCCAATATTTACAGCTTGTAGAGCATCTTTATCTAAGGACTTCAGAATCATTTTCTTAAAATTGGCGTCTGATTCAACTTTTGACTCAAATGAAGCAACTGGCCAATCTTCCATAGACGCCTCGGTCTTTTCCATCTCCAGGTTAGCACCTTTAACAATTCGTATTTTTATTGGAGCTCCCCCATCTTTTTTTCTATTTAACGCCCATTTTGTCAAATCTTCTAATGCTTCGTATGAATCAGGCAGGTAGGCCTGAAGGACAATACCCATGCGAAGGTTTTTGAATCTAGAAATAGAAAGAGTTTCTTTGAAGGCATCAATTGTAATAGATAAATCTCGATACTCTTCCATATCCAAATTCACAAATTTTGCAACTCCTGTACGGTTTTGTACCGCTATTACCTCATCATAAATAAGAGACAATTTCTCTACACATTTCTCAAGGGTATATTCATGTGCCAAACTGCTCAATTGGCTGAAAATAGTAGATAATTTGATCGATATATAATCTACCTCATCCTGATTAAGTAATGCCTTATAGTTTGTTATACGTTGAGCAGCCTCATCTTCTCCTAAAAGTGCTTCTCCAATTAGATTCACATTAAGGACAACACCTTCTCTTTTTCTTTTTTGGGAATGAATTTTGAACTTATTATCCCCAACAAAAAACAATATTGGAGCTGTTACACTTTTAATTTGAGTGAGCATTGCAGGAATACTAATGCCAGGAAGGAGAAAGCCTATTTTTTTATATAGAAAAACCAGAATTTTTTCAAATGAGCTAAAAAGACTGTTAGCACTATTATCGTTCCTAAATAGAGTAATTACATAATCCGAAATCTTAGAGTAGTTTTTTGATCTAAAGGCTACATCCATCATTTTGATTAGAAAATGCTTAGACTCTGGATTCTTTAAAATGCCTCCCATCCTGGCTGAGAAATCACTTTTTACTGCATTTTCGTTTGACTTCACTATGCTTTCGGCTAGTGCAATATTTCTTTCTATGAATTCTGGTGTAATTGTCTTATTCATCGAGTAAGTCCTTCTTTCTTGTTTGTTATAAATTAAGATTCTAAAAGGTTATTTGTAAAGTCATCTAATACTTCAAAAGCTGTCGCAGCCATCTTATTACCTTTGAAATCCAAAAGTGGATTGACCTCAACTAATTCTATACATGCAACTTTTTTAGTTTGAATGAATGCTTTTATGATTTCCATGACCTCGTATTGGTCGAATCCTCTTGAAACAGGAGTACCTGTCCCTTTTGAAATCAAATCACAGTCTAGGCTATCCACATCAAAAGATATATATATCATTTCACATTTAGAAAGGGACTGAATCGCTTCTTGTATACATTTTTCAGATCCTCTATACCTCAACTCATGCACCATATAATTTCTAATATTCAGCTCAGAAATAAGTTGGTTTTCTGGGTCTTCCGTGTCCCTAACTCCAAAATAAACTAAATCCTCAGGAGCAATTTTTGCTCCTGCGACTCCAATATTTTTCATTGCAACCCAATCTCCTTTAGACTCCTCACTAACGTTATTGATTTCAAAATCCAAGTTGTCCACTCCTAAAGCTGCAGCAAGAGGCATTCCATGAACATTTCCAGAAGGTGATGTATAGGGTGAATGCAAATCAGCATGTGCATCAATCCAAATCACTCCTAATCTCTTTTCTGGGTTTGCAGATTTTATACCAGATATGGTACCTAAAGCTGATGAATGATCGCCAGATAATACAATTGGAAAAAACCCTTCGTTTATGGTCGACTTAACTGCATCACTCACTCTTCCACATTGCTCTACCACGAACCCTATACGTTTAGCCCAAGAGTTCCTTACTTTATTATAAATTGACTCATTGTGAGTCTTGACATCAGTATAAGGGAAGCGATCAAAATAGTTGCTCCCTTGATTAATAGCAGCAATCTCTATCGCATCAATGCCTAAATCCGATCCCCTTGTACCTGCTCCAATATCTGATCTATTTTTGATAATTCTAATATCCATTCTTGCTTTCTAAAGCTTTGTTGACACGAATTAAACAAATTCAGCTAAAGTCTTCTCAATAATGGCCAAACTCTCTTCTACTTGAGCCCCATTTATCACAAGAGGTGGAGCCAATCTTATTTTATTCCCATGTGTCGGCTTAGCAAGCAGTCCATTATCTCTGAATTTCATGCAAATGTCCCACGCTAAAGTCGAGTCTTCTGAAGAGTCAATTACGATAGCGTTAAGGAGTCCTTTCCCTCTCACTAATTTTATTAGGCTATTCTTCTTTGCTATAGCCACAAGGCCTTTTCTAAATTTCACACCCATGTCATGAGCATTTTGAGATAATTCCTCATCAATAAGAACTTGTAATGCTTCCATTGCCACGGCACATGCCAATGGATTCCCACCATATGTTGACCCATGCTCTCCTGGTTTAATAGTAAGCATGATTTGATCATCAGCAAGCACAGCAGATACAGGCATCATTCCCCCAGAAAGCGCTTTCCCTAAAATGATAATATCTGGTCTGAGTTTCGTATTTCCCCCATCCAAATAAGTAGCTAACAGTTGGCCAGTTCGACCTAAACCAGATTGGATTTCATCTGCAATAAAAAGTACACTATGTTTCTTGCAAATTTCGGCAACAGCCGATAAATAAGAATTGTCGGGCACGACCACTCCTGCTTCTCCTTGTATAGGCTCTACAATAAACCCAGCGATATTAGGATTCGCTTCAAAAGCAGCTTCAAGTGCTGCTGCATCATTATATGGCACCATCTCAATTCCACTCATATAAGGACCAAAACCAGTACGGCTTATAGGATCATTAGAAGCAGAAATGACAGATAATGTTCTCCCATGAAAATTATCTTTTGCGAACAAAATAGATGCTTTATGAGCCTCAACTCCTTTCACTTCATATGCCCATTTTCTGCATAGTTTCATGGCTGTTTCTACTGCTTCAACACCAGAATTCATAAGCAATGCTTTGTCATAACCAAAAAGATCATGAAGATACTTTTCACAATCTCCAAGGAGGTTATTATAGAAAGCTCTTGATGTCAATGTCAATTTTGCACATTGATCTTTCATGATATTTACTAATCGAGGATGACAATGACCTTGATTCACAGAGGAATATGATGATAGGAAATCAAAATACTTTTTTCCATCTACGTCCCACACAAAGACCCCTTCACCTCGTTCCAATACCACAGGTAGAGGATGATAGTTATGTGCTCCATACTTATCCTCTATATCGATATATTTTTGGCTGAGTGATCTTTCTAATACTTCCATTATATTTTTGATTTAACTGAATGTCAAAATAAACTCTTTATATCATGGATTTGGAAAAATTCTCTATTATTTCGTCTAACAAAGTCATAATTTATATTTTTAGTCAATGTGCACTTAATTTGACTTAAATTTTTATTAATGATAGATGCTTACGACCGTAGAATTCTTCAAGAATTGGAGCATGATGGAAGAGTTGCTTATTCTGCTATTGCCAATTCACTTCATATATCGAATACTATGGTTCATCAGCGTATTAACAAAATGATGGATAATGGCGTAATTTCAGGTATCAGGCCAGTAATAGATGAAAAGAAAATAGGGTATAACCTTGGATCATTTACGGGCATCACATTAGAAAATGACTATAGTTCTGATAAAGTTATTGCCGAATTACGAAAAATTAAAGAGGTTACGGAATGTCACTTTATAGCAGGTGGTTATACACTTTTTCTCAGAATATTCGCCAAAGACAGTGATCATTTAAGAAAGATACTTTACGATAAAATAGATAAGATAGAAGGGGTTTCCAAAACTGAATCTATGATAGATCTAGGCTGTGCATTCAAAAGGAATGTGAAAGCTGAGCCGAGTTAAAAAATAGCTTAGTCATTTTTGATCCAAAAGAAAAATCAATTATGACTTTTTCCCATTATAAAAAATTAGACTTATGCCATAAAAAGCTATACCTCCTGAAGGTGCATCTTTATCTAACAGATCTTGACTAAATGGTGTGAGGTTGAAATCTTCAACTGAAAATCTATAATATGGCTTCGCAATTAAGGAAACTTTACTTCCTTTTTGTAAAGTTATATTTAGATGAAGATCTACAGCTAGGTTTGTTTCGTTAATTAGATTAAGGTTATTACTCCC
>DKPS01000280.1:62824-87191 GCA_002471345.1 Saprospiraceae bacterium UBA7328 | reverse complement strand
CTCCCAATTTTGAGCTGCTGAGAATGGATCCCTACACCCATTCCAAATCTATCAAAATAACTATCCAAACCGATGGATATAGAACTGATACCAATTTTATACAACCTAGAATCGAATGAATCACTTTGTGAAAAATAGAGCAAAACATCTCGTTCTCTGCTGAGATTAGACCAATCCGCCTCTACACCAATAACCCCAAACTTATACCTAAGTCCTACATCAATACCATGGATGAATCTGAGTTCATTAAAAGGGGTTTCAACAATATCACTATTGGTAGAGTTGTATTCAGTAAATAAGTTACTAATAGACTCAAATGTTCCTAAAGCTGGTACATACCCAACTTTTATGTTAATTTGGGCTAACAGTGATAGGGGCATTCCAAAAAGAAAAAATGCAAGAACAAATCGAAGTAAAGAATTACTCATACCAATCAAAATCTTAAGGATGAGGTTCAAATAATCCTCACATTTAATCATTTCGACCACAGTCAAAACATTTTGAAAATACAGGAAGAGAGCAAAATTTCATTCAAATATTTCTAGTAACTTGTCAAATAGAATGTTAGTAAGCTGGAAAACATAGCTCCTCCATTTACGTATATGTCAAAAGCGCGAATAGACATTCAACACCCTCCTCATTTCATCTTCTAATATTTAGAGTGAGATAATTTTTATTGAGATCTAGCTATACAGCTAATCGTTACTCATATTAAAGCTTTTCAAGAATATCAAAAACTCCAGGGCAAATCGCTGCGTTTTTTAGAGTTAAATCAAATATTTTCTTTTGATCCTTCATATCCGTATGTGGGTATTCTCTACATGCTTTGGGTCTAAAATCATAGATACTACATCTGTTATCTGATAAAAGAAATCTGCAGGGTGTTGTCTTTAAAACATAATCCCCATCCTCGTCAATCAAAAGATAATCTTTAATAAATTGCTTTTGTTTGACTCCTAATTTCTTGGCAATTCTTGCAATATCTGTGATAGTGAAAAGAGGGCCAGTTGTTTTACAACAATTTGCACATTGTAGGCAATCTATTTTTTCAAAAACTTTATCATGAAGAGTGTGCATTTTAGCATCCACTTCAGATTTGGGTCCTCTTTTAAGGCTCTTCATTTTTTGTTTAAAATGAGATCTCCTTGCTAAGGCCTTCTGATCTAATATGTCTAGTTCGTATTTGATAACAATTATTCTATTATTCCTTCATGAAGACTATCTTCGCCCACAAGATACTGCAAATGACATTTGACCAAGTTGTAGGACAAAAAGAGCTTCTCAATCAGTTAAAAAAATTGGTGGATGAGGATAAGATGCCTCATGCCATTTTTCTAAAAGGGCAGTCTGGTTATGGACCTTTAGCAATAGCTCTGGCGATTTCCTCTTATATTTTAACTCCAAAAAAAGAAAGAGAAAACCTATCTGAATCTAAATCCTATCAAAAGGCAACAAAATACATTCATCCGGATTTAAATTTCGCCTTCCCAGTTGTGAAAAACAACGCGAAAAAAAGAGCTGAAACTACTTCAAAAGATTTCATAAATGAATGGAGAACAATATTGTCCAAAGATGGCTATCAGTCTCATTCTGAATGGATAATCTCCATAAGTTCTTCCACAAGTGTCGGTGACATTAATGTTTCTGAGTGCAATCAAATTATTAGCAATCTCTCATTAAAACCCTTTGAATCTGAACATAAAGTTCAAATAATTTGGATGCCACAATACCTTGGAAACAATGGCAACAAATTACTCAAACTAATTGAAGAGCCCCCAAAAAATAGTATTATAATATTCGTAGGGAATTCTATTGATACAGTTTTAAAAACTATAACATCACGATGTCAAATCATCAACGTCCCTCGAATCTCAGATGAAACACTACAACTTGCACTGGAGCACAAACACCAACTGGACTCTGAGATGGCTAAAAAGGTAAGTTTTTTAGCTGAAGGAAATTATAGCAAAGCAAAAACTCTTCTATCTATAAAAGAAGACATCTCTCTTGATTTCATTCTAGAATGGTTAGAGATTGCCCGATCAAGAAGTGCTTTAGACATTAGAAACTGGATCAATAAATTTATTGATTTAGGAAAAGAAGAACAAAAAGGTCTTTTAATCTATTTCCTAAAAACACTTAGAGAAGTTGTCCATATAAGATTTACAGGTATAGAAATGAGTAAATTAAACAATAGAGAACGTATTATAATTCAAAAGAATGTAACTTTAAATAATTTGACGATTGAACATATCGGAGAGATTTCAGATGTCGTTAATGAAACATATGTTCTCTTACAACGAAATGCGAACCCCAGAATACTTTTATTTCAAGGGTCGCTTCAGATAGGGAAGATTTTTAAAAAGAGCACTCTGGCAACAGAGGTTTAATATAAATATTGAAAAATGGGATGTGCTGGATGTTCCGTAGGAATGGACGGAGTCCCCAAAGGATGTGGTAGCAACGGACACTGCACCTCAGGGGGATGTAACAAAATGAATACCTTCGATTGGTTATCTGCACTAGATGTACATGATCCTACCGAATATAAAATGGTCGAGGTTAGTTTTAAAAATGGTGCGCGCAAAGACTTTTTTAAGAAAACAGATTATTCTAATGCCGAAACAGGTGACCTAGTTGTTGTAGAATCAAATAGTGGTCTAGACATTGGAAGAATCACCCTTTCAGGAGAGCTGGTTCGTCTTCAAATGAAAAAGAAAAAGGTTTCTGAAGATAGTGTTTCACATGGTATAGTAAGGAAAGCTCATGACAGGGATATAGAAAAACTTGATTTTGCTAGATCTAAGGAAAGGGATAGTATGATTCGAGCACGAGCAATAGCTCGAACTCTAGATCTTGACATGAAAATAGGTGATGTTGAGTTTCAAGGTGATGGAAGAAAAGCTACCTTTTATTACACTGCTGAAGGTAGAATTGATTTTAGGGAACTTGTAAGAAATTTTGCCAAAGAATTCAAGGTAAAAATAGAGATGCGGCAGATAGGGTCTAGGCAAGAATCAGCTCGTATCGGGGGAGTTGGGGCATGTGGCCGAGAATTATGTTGCAGTACTTGGCTCTCTGATTTCAAATCAGTAACCACTACTGCAGCCAGATATCAAAATCTAGCAATAAATCAGACCAAGCTTTCAGGACAATGTGGTAGACTTAAGTGTTGTCTTAACTATGAACTAGATACTTACCTTGATGCATTAAAAGGATTTCCCAAGCATGTAGATAGGCTTCAGACTGAAGAAGGAACAGCCGAGCTTATGAAGACAGATATCTTCAAAGGGATCATGTTTTATATATTAAAATCTGAAAGAAGGCGTGGCACAGTTGTAGCGGTTACCAAAGAGAGGGTTGCTGAAATCAAAACTCTAAATGATAAAGGTAAAAAACCAGATAAATTATTGGGTGCTGTCTCTTCCGGTTGGATTCCTGGAGAAAGCTCACCTGATGGTGATGAGATAGAATTTGCTGATGTGACAGGTGAGATAGAACTTCCAGAAATTAAAAAGAAAAGAAGAAAAGGAAAAGGTGGAAAGAACTATAAAGGAAGCAGGAATTCTAGAAATAATAAATCAAGAGGAAAAAATGGCCCTAAAGGAGAAAGAGGAAAGGAATCAGGTCAAGAGAAGTCAAGTAATAATAATAAGATGAGGAGAAACAAACCTTCATCTAAAAAGAGACCTAATAATAATAAATCAAAGAATAAGGAATAATAGTGAGTTTTGATGTAGCAATTATCGGCGCAGGTCCGGGAGGATATGTAGCTGCGATCAGGTGTGCCCAATTGGGAATGAGAGTAGCCTTAATAGAGAAAGAGAGTACACTTGGAGGCACATGTCTCAATGTAGGATGTATTCCATCCAAGGCATTATTGGATTCATCTGAGCACTTTCATGCCGCTGTAGAAAAGTTTGCGGATCATGGCATTAAAATCAATGTCCCCAAGGTCGACATGCCTCAGATGATAAAACGTAAAGACGAAGTAGTAGATGTAACTGTCAAAGGCATTGACTACTTAATGAAAAAGAATAAAATTGAGGTTATTCAGGGTCATGGGTCCTTTGTAGACTCCACCACACTTAAAGTTGGTGACCAAGAGATAAAAGCAAAAAATATAATAATTGCCACCGGATCAGAACCGATTTGCCCTCCTTCATTTAATTATGACGGAAAAAGAGTGATTACATCCACAGAGGCTCTAAATATTACTAAAGTGCCAAAGAAAATGGTGGTAATCGGAGCTGGTGTAATTGGGCTAGAATTAGGAAGTGTCTATGCTCGTTTGGGCACAGCTGTGGAAGTCGTAGAATTCCAAAAACACATTCTAGGAGAAATGGACACTGATGTTTCAAAGGAAATGCGCAGATCGTTGAAAAAATTGGGAATAAAGTTCCATTTGAGTCATAAGGTGACAACTGTCAATTCTACGAAAACTAAAGTATCTGTAGAGGTTGAGAAAAAAGATGGTGGTGATGGATTTACAATAGATGCCGATTTTTGTCTTGTTGCAATAGGAAGAAAAGCATATACCGATGGTTTGGCATTAGACAAGGTCGGAATTCCATCCGATGATAAAGGGAGAATAGACATCAATGGTCACTTCCAAACCAATCTACCAAATGTATATGCCATTGGCGATGTAGTAAAAGGACCGATGTTGGCTCACAAGGCCGAAGAAGAAGGTGTTTATGTTGCAGAATATTTAGCTGGGCAGAAACCCCATATTAATCATCACTTGATTCCTGGAGTGGTATATACATGGCCAGAAGTGGCTTCTGTAGGATCTACAGAGGAAGCTCTGAAAGAAAAAGGCACCCCTTATAAAGTGGGAAAGTTTCCAATGAAAGCCTTGGGCAGATCAAGAGCAAGCATGGACACAGAAGGAGTGATAAAAGTCCTAGCGCATAAAGACACAGATGAAATATTAGGAGTGCACATGGTAGGTGCACGAGCAGCAGATCTCATCATGGAAGCTGTGGCTTTGATGGAATTCAGGGGTTCAGCTGAAGATATGTCTCGTATATGTCATCCTCATCCCACTTACTCAGAGGCAGTAAAAGAGGCTGCATTAGCAGCGACTGGCAATAGAGCTATTCATATTTAATATAAGCATAGGCTAATATTGTGTAAGTGATTTTTAAACATTTCTACAAAATCACATTGCCCCGCATCTTTAAATAAAGAAGAGCCATTCTGTAAACCTTGCTAGAACATTAATTCTCGGCTGGTCTGCTTAATGAGCAAATAAAAATATTCAAACTATGGAAATCACTCCTACTGTTAATGCCATTCCTATGCTTCTTATTGGGTTTCTAATAATTGCATATTATTTGTGGTACAACAATTTTTTCTAAAAATGAACCGACCCCAATTAAAGAATGGTAAAAAAAAATTGGATTCAAAATAGAACGAAATAACCAGAAGTCAACGATTTTCAATATAGATCCATTTTCTTCAAAATGTGGCTTATAGGAGTTTTATACTTCACTTTAATGGCTTTCTTATGGACCAGTTATGATACCAATGATTCACATTTCGTTTTTGAAATTTGGGATTCTAAAGAATAAGAAATAGAACCTCCTCGAACGATGAACCTTCCTAATCCTCCACTCTGTCCCCTACCTCCAATAAAAAAAGAAGTCCCAGAAGAAACTCCCATCGACGAACCTAAATTTTTGGATATGAGCATAACGGAAGATGAGGAGATCAAAACGGTTAATAAATAAAACTTATGCTCACTCCACTGCCGTCTAAGGATGAAGAAGGTTTAGAAGAAGTAAGATCGTATTCAGAGAAAATGCCAGAGTTTCCAGGCCATGATAGTGGAAATAAAGCAAAAAGAAAAAGTGTAGAGATAAAAAGTTACTTCAGTATCTAGATAAAAATCTCAAATATCCCATTGTCGCCAAAGAAAACGGAACAGGAGGAAAACTGATAGTCAAGTTCTTAGTGATTACTGATGGAAGTGTATTAGATGCTGAAATTTTGAGAGATATAGGTCGCGGTTTTGGTAAAGTTTAATTAGATGTAGTTAATAGCATGAATGATATACCAAGTAAATGGAATCCAGTTAGACATGGAGGCAAAGCGGTAAGAATTAAATTCACCATGCCTATTACGTTTAAGCTAAATTGGCCTTACCATTAAAAATATGTTTGTCAGCCAAAACTAATTGCTGCACAGTTATTCATCTTACCCTAAATACCATTTACTCTGCTATCAGTCTTCGAGCAACTTTAATATCCGAATCTACGTTTTGGATAGATAATAGTGTATTCTAAGATGAAGCAAGTTTTACTTTTTATTTTTCTGTTGACAAGCAGTATGTCTTTGTTCTCTCAAAAAGAGGCCAAACTGGCTCAATATTATTATCAATCAGGAGAATATGAGAAGTCTGGCCAACTTTACAAAAAGCTTTCTGATCAGAATGGCTATAATGACTACTACTTCGGAAGGTTCATAGAATCGCTTCTTGCC
This sequence comes from Saprospiraceae bacterium UBA7328, assembly GCA_002471345.1. Lineage (GTDB taxonomy): Bacteria > Bacteroidota > Bacteroidia > Chitinophagales > Saprospiraceae > UBA7328. Next base: position 80,705 of record DKPS01000280.1, on the reverse strand, counting down.
CTTGAAGAATACGCTACAGCTGAAGCTGCCATCAATTCTCAACTTAAGAAAATGCCGTCAACCGTTCAGCTATATGTTGCTCTAGGAAACATATATGAACGCCAGGCTGAACTTGAGCGAGCAGATGAAACTTATATTCTAGCAATATCAAAATTACCTAATAATCGAGGCCAGATTAACTCTCTCGGCAATTCTTTTACTAGGCTTAATAAATTTGACTATGCATTAAAAGTGTATGAAAAAGGAGTAGAGCTTCTCAAAGATGAAAGCCTTTTCGCTTACAACTTATCAGATCTTTATCGGCGAAAAGGAGAGACTGAAAAGATGATCCACTATTATCTCCGTAGCCATATGGCTGATATGAGTAGAATCACCTCTGTACAAAATCATTTTAACAGATATCTATATGGTGAAGATGAATATGAGATATTGAGATCCAAGTTGTATGAATTTCTACAAAATGATCCTGAGAATATCTTCTTTCCAGAAATGATACAATGGGTTTTCATACAAAACAAGGAATATAGTAAAGCATTGCGTCAAGCTCGTGCCTTAGATATGAGACTTTCTGAGAATGGCAATCGTGTCTTTCGTATGGCTCAAATTGCCTCCAATGACAAAGACTATGATACTGCCATAAAAGCATTTAGCTATATAATTGAGAATAAAGGTCAAGCAAATAGCTTTTATATAGATGCCAAAAAGGAGCTTCTTAAAACGAAAAGAAAGAAAATAATTCAAGATCCATTCCATTCAAAAGAGTCTCTCATAGATCTCAAAACAGAATATGTGAAATTCCTAGATGAGTTTGGGAGAAATAATCGAACAGCACTAATTATCAGTGCTTTAGCAGAACTAGAAGCGCTATACTTGTCGAATACAACTGCAGCCATATCAATCTTAAAAAACCTCATAGAGTTTAAAGGACTAAATAAGATTATTCAGGCAAATGCCAAACTAAGTCTTGCTGATTATTACCTCATTCAAGGAGAAAACTGGGAATCAACTCTTCTTTATTCTCAAGTTGATAAGTCTTTTAGAGAAGGTTATTTAGGAGAGAATGCTAGATACAAGAATGCAAAGCTCTCATACTACATTGGTGACTTCGAGTGGGCACAAGAACAATTTGGCATACTAAAATCAGCTACAACCAAGCTAATCTCCAATGATGCTATTGAATTATCAGTATTTATAATGGACAATGCTAATCTAGATACTACTTATGCCCCTCTTAAAATGTATGCAGAGGCTGAACTTCTAGTTTTTCAAAACAAATTTGAAGAAGCCAAAAATAAATTGGATGATTTAGTAACAAAGTTTCCTGGGCATACACTTCAAGATGATGTTTTATATTCTAAAGGTTTGATTGATTTAAATCAAAAGAATTATGATTCTGCTGCTTCATATTTTGAAATAGTGGTAAAGAATCATTCTGAAGAAATTAGAGGTGACAATGCTCTATTCAAACTTGCACAAATGCAAGAGACCGTGTTTGAAGACATTGAAAAAGCAAAAGAGCTATATCAACGTCTTTTCATAGACTTCACTGATAGCACATTTGCTATTGAAGCCAGAAAGAGATATCGTATTTTGCGTGGCGATGATATCTAAAACCACACTTAAACAAAGTGCTCAGTAACAAACAGTCTTTCCATTTAACAACCGTTTCTGGAATTCCAATTTTAATCCATTGGACCTTTGGACTTTTCATAGCATTTATACTTTATACTGCTTGGAGTAATAATTTTTCCACTTCAGACGGGTTTTGGTTTGTAATGTTTGTGTGCATTCTATTCTTTTTCGTGGTACTTCATGAATTAGGGCATGCCATGGCTGCCAAAAGATATGGCATAAAAACCAAGGACATAATAATATCGCCTATTGGTGGCATAGCTAGACTTATGGATATACCACGGAAACCAAGTAATGAGCTCGTAGTAGCTCTAGCCGGGCCCGCAGTAAACGTATTACTCGCTTTGCTTTTCCTATTAATCCTGCTCCCATTCACTCGAGATATGTTCCCTAAAGAGCAAAGTATGAACTTGATTACAGCTCCTATAGATTATATCCGCTATCTCTTAATTATAAATGTCACATTAGTCATATTTAATATGATACCTGCTTTTCCTATGGATGGAGGGAGAGTGTTTCGAGCCCTCATGGCTTACATGATGCCAAGGCTAAAAGCGACATATGTAGCAATGATAGTCGCAAGAATTTTTGCTGTTTTATTTATTGGATTTGGCATTTACTCTTCTCATTTGGTCCTCACCTTGATAGGTGGATTCATTCTCTTTACTTCAGGATCGGAATATCGTCAAGTATTTACAGATCATTTATTTGAAAGCAAAACAGCAAAAGATGTATTAATAAAGAATCCTATAATTCTTCAAGCCGACTACTCTTTTTTACAAGTTTTTGAACGAGCCTCAACAAATCAAGGTAACTATCCTGTAAATGATATTAATGGAAATAATCTTGGAGTTCTTACTAGTCCTGCCATATCCTTTGCGAGAAAGAACAAATTAAAAAATGAATCAATACTTCGTTATGTTTCTAATGTCCATGGCAGAGTAGATGATCATCTTAAGCTAAAAACTGTATTCTCACTTATGGATACAAATGGCTGGTACACAGCAGATGTGATATCTAAAGAGTCAAATATAATAGGATTGCTAGATCGTACAAGCCTGGAACAATTCATTAAGACTCATAATACCAAGAAATGGATTTCTTAGGACTATAAACCTAATTTTGCTTTTACTTCAACCATTAGATTGTCAGCATCTTTAGCAAAAAGTAAACCTCCTACACTTCCATCAAAAATCATGGTATAACCATTTGATTTTCCAATCTCCTCTACAACATCCCTTACTTTTTGAAGGATTGGCTCATATAACTCCTGTTTTTTGGCTCCAAGAAGTTGTTGAACTTCAGCAGCATACTGTTGGATTTCTTGCTGTTGCTGTCCTAGAGCAGATTCCTTTTGTTGCATCTGAAGACCTGTAAGCGTCCCACCTTGAGCTTCTGTAACATACTTGTTGTATTCAGTCTGAAATGCCTTTTCCATCGTTTCACCTTTTGTCATAAGGGTCTTTTGGTAAGTTTCAAGTTGAGAGTCAGCAGTCTTAACTTGTGGCATGGCTATTAACAATTCAGTTGAATTGATATAAGCATATTTCTGACTTAAACCTGTAGTGATAAATACTACAGCGAAAAGTATAGATAAAATATATGATTTTGTCATTGTGTGTTTATTTCTTATTCACTACTAGATACTGCCTTAGGATATGAATCCATAGAGCTGTCGAAAATAGGACGCAAAAGTATCATATTCGGCTTTTCTAAAAGAGTTTTTTAACCTAAGATTATGAAATTCAGATTGCCATGAACATTTTCATAGCTGAAAGTCTCCAATTAATCAGGTTCAAATCCAAGAATGATGCTGAATTTTGACAACTGCCCTAATCCAGGGTTTGGATTTCCTTCTATTACCTTATCTAAACCGAATCCATAGTCAAAGCCTAATAGACCGAACATAGGTAAGAATACCCTAACACCTACACCTACACTTCTGTACAAGTCAAATGGATTATAATCTCTGAATTCATTCCATGCATTACCTGCCTGGAAGAATGTAGTAGCATAAATTGTAGATGTTGGATTAAGAGATAAAGGATACCTTAATTCCACTGTAAATTTGTTAAAAATAGCAGCATTTCCTCTCCTTCCAGTATTCACTGATAAATCTTGTAAATCATAACCTCTCAAGGCAATTATATCTGTACCAGTAATACCTGAGTTCTGATTGGAAAGTCCATCACCACCAAGTTCAAATCTCTCAAAAGGAACTGTACCTAAAGCGTCATTATATGATCCCAAGTAGCCCATCTTGGCCGAAGCAGCCATTACTAATTTTCCTGCAATATTAAAATACCATTCAGCATCAAATCTCCATTTATGATATTCTAAAAATCCAAACTTCCTGCTATTTTCTTCTTGTTCTACATCCTCTTCTGCTTGAGTCATTCCTGATCCAAGTACCTGATTGAAGTAGCCTTCTCTTCCTCTCGAACCTAATTCGAGCAATGCATTTTGGTGTAGTTCTGTCTTCTCAGCTTCAGTCAATATCCAGAAGTTATCTTTTCTAAATAATGAATAAGGGGGAGTAAACTGAACTGAAAGTGAAAGTCTAGATCCTCTTCTAGGAAACAATGGCTGATCAATCGAACTTCTAGATATAGTCTGATTGAGGTTTAAGTTTTTGAAATTTCCAGAATCAACAATAAATATTCCTCCATATTCATCCAATTTAATAGACTCTAAATTCAATACTGTATTGCTCACAAAGAAGTCATCCGGAAATTTAAGTGAAGAACCTAGCCCAACGAACCCTCTCAAAATATTTAAAAATCCTCCTCCAAACTGAGAATTGTTAAACTCACTACCTGTAAAGCCAATAGAGAAGGAATTGGGCTTTTTCCCCCCTAACCAAGGATCAGTAAAACTGGCATTGTACGATCTGAAAAATCGACCATTCGATTGAATCCTTACTGAAAGCCTCTGTCCATCACCTGTAGGTAACGGACTCCATGATTCTTTTTTTGTGATATTATTAATAGAGAAGTTATTAAATGAAACTCCAAGGGTACCAATCAATCCGCTAAACCCTCCAAACCCTGCAGATAACTCTAATTGATCAGATGGTGTCTCTTCTAAAGTATATTCAATATCCACTGTGCCACGGTCTGGATTGACTGGAGTCTGGATATCCATATTCTCAGGATTAAAATATCCCAGATTCTGGAGTTCTCTCTGTGATCTTATGATGTTTGATCTACTAAATTTATCACCAGGAACAGTCCTTATCGTTCTTCTAACTACATTTTCATTAGTTCGATCATTACCTGCTATACTCACCTTGTCGATAGTAGCTTGAGGGCCTTCATAGATCCTCATCTCTAAATCAATACTATCATTTTGAACAGACAACTCAGTTGGTGTAGCTTGGAAAAACAAGTACCCATTATCCATGTATAGAGATGAAACATCCCTACCATCCAAACTGAATTCCAACCTCTTAGCAAGTAATTCTTCATTATAAATATCTCCTGGCACAATGCCTAACACCCCAGCTAACTGATTATCAGTATAAAGAGAGTTTCCTTTCCATGAAATATTTCTATATACGTATTGACTACCTTCGCTTAATTTGACCTTTAATTCCAAATTGTTATCAACATTGACCCAAAGGCTGTCTCCTAAGAAAGTTGCATCTCTATATCCTAACTTATTATAATGCGCTAGAATATTCTTTTTATCCTCCTCAAAATCACTTTCAACAAATTTAGATTTCTTGAAAATGGTGCCTTTCTTTTTCGTCTCCTTCATCAATTTCCTCAACTTCCTGTCAGAGACATACTCATTCCCATCAAATGATATCTTCCCAATTTTCATTCTATCCTTAGGCGCTACAGTGAATACCGCAATGACAGAATTTGCTTTAGTCGGATGACTATTTTGGTCAATGGTTATTTCAGCGTCCGGAAAACCCTTAGACTTATAAAACGTTTTAATTTTTTGAATTGACTCAGATCTTCCGTTTTGAGTCAAAATACCCCCTATTCTTACAGATTCTTGTACAGCAGAGGTAAGATCATCAGTCCATGACTTCTTCACACCCTTGAACTCTATTCTGGAAAGTGTAGGACTTTCTTCTAATTTTATAGTGAGATATATTTCATCATCGATAATATCATCTAAAAGAATTTCAACATTAGAGAAGATCCCTAAACGCCAAAGGCTCTTCACTCCTCTACCAATTCTATCACTTGCCAACACAATCTCATCACCTTCTCTGAGCTTTACTATTGACTTAATTGCATTGGTATCTCTGGTTTCTGTTCCAACTACATTGACCTGAGCAATGGTATAGGTCTTCTTATTTTCATAGTCTAGTGAGATATAATTATCAAAAAGAGGGTTCTCTTCCTGAGCATTCAGATACGTACTACTGATCAGCAGTCCTAAAAAACCTATATACTTAAGTGCTGTAAATTTTCTCAATCGCCTTCTGATTATTTTTCCAAGGTGCAAATTAAACGTATTCTGAGCTTATATGGCTTAAAGAAGTCTTAAAGCGCAATTATAAATTTGTAATAATTCAGTTATTTTTTCACTTGCTCTCCTGTCTTCCCAAATCTGCGCTCTCTAGATTGATAAGAAAGTATTGCTTTATAGAAATCATCTTTAGTAAAGTCCGGCCAAAGAACATCGGTAAAATATAACTCACTATAAGCCAATTGCCATAGCAAGTAATTGCTAATACGATGCTCCCCACTTGTTCGAATCATAAGTTCAGGATCGGGCATGTGGGCTGTCTGCAAATAAGATTCAAATTGATCATGTGAAACACCTTCAGGATACTTATTTGCATCATTCATCACCTGATTTACAGCATCCACTATTTCCCACCTTGCGCTATAATTGAGAGCTAATGTCAGAGTCATTCTCGTATTATTCTCAGTGGACTTCATGCCATAGATCAGTGATTCATATGTATCTTTTGGAAGGTTTTTTAAATTACCGATAGCCTTCAATCGAATATTATTATTGTTTAAGGTTTTAAGTTCTTTTTTCACTGTCTGAACAAAGAGCTTCATTAATGTATTGACTTCCGTAGCAGGTCTCTTCCAGTTTTCAGTTGAAAAAGCATAAAGGGTAAGATAAGACACACCCAATTCCGCAGCACATTCAGTGATATCTCTTACAGATTTGACACCGTTACTATGCCCAAAAACTCTTGGTCGACTTCTTTCTTTTGCCCACCGACCATTTCCATCCATAATAACAGCTACATGCTTTGGAAGATTATTTAGGTCTATTTCTGTTTTTAAACTCATCTATTGAAAAAAAAGTATCTCAAATTTAAGGTTTTATAGCAGTTAATAGGATTAAGACCCTTATTACTTATGGCATATTCTATTTTAAAATACCTTCGTTTTATTATAAGATATGAAGTTGGAATGAAAATTCTAGATTGGTATATAATTAAAAAATTTTTAGGCACTTTTTTTTACACAGTGGTCATTTTCACTGTTGTGTCAGTTGTCATTAATGTAAGTGAAAGAGTAGATTACTTCATCAGGGCCAAACTGACAGTAAATGAGATTTTTTTTGACTATTACGTTCATTTTGTTCCCTGGATCAATGGCCTACTCTGGCCTCTATTCGCATTAATTTCAGTCATTTTTTTTACCTCGAGGATGGCAAGAGATTCAGAAATAATTACGATGCTAAATGCTGGGATGGACTTTAAAAGAGTGCTCAAACCCATGGTCATTTCGGCTCTGTTTATTTCAGCATTGCTTTGGGTAGGGAATAATTACGTCATTCCTTTGAGCACTAAAAAGAAGGTAGAATTTGAGAGTGAATACTTTAAAAAATCCAATAGAAGAGTATTAACCAATAATCTACATTGGTTTATCAGTGAAAATGAAAAAATATTTTGTAGACACTATCGTACAAAAGATAGCACAGTCCAAACATTTAGATTAGAACGATACAGTGAATTCGGAAAGTTAGAATCAGTATTCAAAGCAAGAAGTCTGAAGTTTAAATCAGCTCCTTCGACATGGGAGGCTGAGGATTATGAATTGAGAAAATTTATTGGGACTGATAATTTTTCAAGTGATTTTTCGAGAGGCAAAATGGATACCACCATAGCTCTTTATCCAGATGATTTTGTCACTCACACTAAACAAATGGAAATGATGGTTACATCAGATCTTAAAGATCTCATAATTACTGAAAAATCACGAGGTCTTGGAAATACCAAGAAATATGAAATAGAGCTTTATCGTCGGACTTCTGATCCATTCAGTGTTATTATTCTTACTCTCATAGGAGGTTGTTTAGCCTCAAGAAAGATAAGAGGAGGATTAGGTTTTCATTTAGCAGCTGGAATAGGGCTTGGAGCCTTATTTGTTGTGATATCAAAATTTACTGTCACTTTTGCTACTAATCTTAACATGCAGCCGGTGCTTGGGTGTTGGTTACCCAATATACTCTTTGGTGTAGTATGTTTCTACTTATACAAATGGGCTCAATCGTAGCATAATGACATTCAATAAAAAATAATCAAAGAAACCCATTCCCTTCAAATGAATTCAGATAATTGAGTCATCTTTGATCTGCAAATTAAAATATTTACATGGATACAAGTGGCACATTAGCACAATGTATAGATCATACAATACTACGTGCAGATTTGACTAAACATGAGATTTTCGAACATTGTCAAGGAGCCATAAAATATAGGTTTAAGACGGTTTGTTTACCTGCATATTTTGTAAAATATGCAAAAGAGCTCACAGCAGACTCACAGACAAATGTATGCAGTGTAGTGGGCTTTCCTATGGGATATGGAGGGATAAGCAGCAAAATGGAAGAGACGAAAACCTTATTAGACCATGACTGCGATGAAGTGGATTTTGTCATTAATATCGCAGCTGTGAAAAATGGAGATTGGAAGGCAATTGATGATGAGTTTGATAGATTGGTTACTATTATTCATATGAAAAATAAAATTGCAAAAGCCATTTTGGAGACTTGCCTCCTTACAGAAAAGGAAATAGAAACTTTATGCAATAAAGCCATTGATCATAGTGTTGACTTTGTGAAAACCTCTACTGGATTTTCTAAAAAGGGCGCAGAATTGGATATAGTTAAATTCATAAAGAAAACTGTAACAAACAAAGCTTTGATTAAAGCATCTGGAGGCATCAAGACAAAAGCCCAAGCAAAAAACTTTTTAAAAGCTGGTGCCCATAGACTTGGGACATCTTCTGGCATCAAAATAATAACAGGATAATGAAGTATTTTATCTTAATTGTCGCACTTACCTTCTATGCAAATCTCTCAGCGCAGACTGTGATCAACGAGGAATCGACAGTACGAAAATTAATGGACAAATTTGAGGCTATAGGAAAATTGGAAACTACTATAGATGGATGGCGAATAAAGATTATAAATACTACTGATCGAAGGGAAATGGAAAGAGCCAAATTCAAATTCAATAACCTTTTTCCAAAACGTAAGAGCAATAGTAGTTATGAAAATCCATACTATAGCATTCGTACTGGAGCCTATGAAAATCGTATTGATTTAGAACCATTTTTAGTGGAACTAAAAGAGCACTTCCGAAATGCAATACCTGTAAGAGATAAAATCAACAAAGCAGAAATTGTTGCTGCAATGACCAATGGCTAAATCTTACAATTCAGATAATAAAACATTTGATTGGGTCCTTTTTTCAGTTTACCTCGCACTCGTAAGCGTCGGGTTGCTGATGCTCTATGCCACAGGTGAAGATTTTAATAAGCAAGAAACTTACTTCTGGAGTACTGATATTGGGAGGCAATTAATTTGGGCAGGAATCTCTTTAGTTGTGTGCCTAGCGGTTTCAATTGTAGATTGGAAGTTTTGGAATACTCTCGCATATCCAGTTTATATATTAGGGCTGCTCGCCTTAATCTCTCTTTTTGTATTCGGGACCGAGATAAAAGGATCCAAGTCATGGTTTATCATGGCTGGCATGTCTTTGCAACCATCAGAATTAGCCAAAATAACAACGATTATTGGGTTAGCGGCTTTTTGCAGCTCCTTTAAAACAAATATTAAAAATAATATCGATCAACTTTATGCCTTAGGGCTGATAGGGCTACCGGCTGGTTTCATACTCCTTCAACCAGATGCAGGATCTGCATTGACCTTCTCTGCTTTGTCACTAATGCTGTTTAGAAATGGACTTTCGACTAAATATTTCATGGTTGGACTAGCCTTGCTACTAGCAATTATTCTTTCAATTATTTTTTCACCTTATCTCGCATTCAGTGTTATCCTTACTTTGAATCTATTCTTTATTTTGAACTTTTCCAGAAAAAATATTCTTTCATACTTCATCCTAATTGCTTTCACATTAGCCATTTATGCAGGATATAAGTTTGATTTTGTCAATATCGTTACCTTTCTCCAATCTATCGTAATACTCATATTAATTCAATTGAATTCACCACGATCTTTTTGGAAAGCACAATATGGTACTATTGGAGTGGTCGTGTTAATTGGAGTAATGTCTTTTGCTATATCTCATACCTATCAGAATATTCTTAAACCTCACCAAAAAGACAGAATAAATGTTTGGTTAAAACCAAAAAGTAGTGACCCTCGAGGATCATTATATAATCTTACTCAGTCCAAAATGGCTATAGGTTCTGGTGGACTTCATGGCAAAGGATTCCTCAAAGGGACAATGACTAAACTTAACTATGTCCCAGAGCAAAAGACTGATTTTATTTTTTCAACGATAGGTGAGGAGCAAGGATTCTTGGGATGTATGGCTACTATTGTTTTGTTTTTTATTCTGCTTTTAAGAATATTGTTTATTGGAGAAAACTCTGCTGTTCCATTCCCTCTTTACTTTTCCTATGGTGCAGCCGGACTTCTTTTTATCCATGTTTTTATTAATATTGGAATGACCATAGGAATTGCCCCTGTGATTGGTATTCCACTCCCTTTTATCAGTAAAGGCGGCTCGTCACTGTTAGCGATGAGCATACTAATTGGTATACTTTTAAATATGAGTAAAGAGAGAAAATGAATTTTACAATTGAAAAGAAATGTGAGAATAGTCAGGCTCGAACAGGCAAACTACAAACTGATCATGGTGAAATAGAGACACCTATTTTTATGCCTGTCGGGACTCAAGGGACTGTAAAAGGAATCTACCAAAGTCAACTCAAAAATGACATAAAGGCTCAGATTATATTAGGCAATACTTATCATCTCTATTTGAGACCTGGTATTGATTTAATAGAAAAAGCCGGAGGGCTTCACAAATTTATAGGATGGGATGGGCCAATACTCACAGACAGTGGAGGATATCAGGTATACAGTCTGAGTAATATGCGTAAAATCACTGAAGAGGGAGTATCTTTTAAATCTCATATCGATGGTTCAAAACATGTACTCTCACCTGAAATAGCAACTGACATTCAAAGGGTAATAGGCGCAGATATTATCATGGCCTTTGATGAATGCACTCCTTATCCTTGTGAATATGAATACGCTAAAAGATCTATGAACATGACTCATAGATGGTTAAAAAGATGCTTGGATCGATTTCATAGTACAGACCACAATTATGACTATTTTCAAACTTTAGCACCAATTGTGCAAGGCAGCACTTATACAGATCTTAGAAAAGACTCAGCAAAGGCATGCAGCGATCACGAAGCACTAATATATGCTATTGGAGGTCTATCAGTAGGTGAACCAGCCGAAGAGATGTACGAAATGACAGAAGTGGTAACAGCGATTTTACCCATAAGAAAACCAAGATATCTTATGGGTGTTGGTACACCTGCCAACCTTTTGGAATGTATAGCTCTCGGAATAGACATGTTTGATTGCGTTATGCCTACTCGTAATGCACGACATGGATTACTTTTTACTTCTGAAGGAATTATCAATATTAAGAATGCCAAATGGAAAGAAGATCTCAGTCCTATAGATAAAAATATAAACTGTTATACCAGCAACAACCACACAAAAGCCTACTTACGTCATCTTATCCACACCAATGAAATGCTGGGCCTACAAATGGCCACATTGCATAACCTCACTTTTTATTTGGAACTAATGGAAATGGCGAGAGAAAAGATTAGAGAAGGATGTTTCTTGAAATGGAAAACCGAAATGGTAAAAAAAGTGCAAACGAGATTATAGATATGCATAGAAAGAACTGTGCATATTCTTTCTACCAATACTAATAATATAAAAGGACAGCAATATGCTGTCCTTTTATATTATCTATCGCTTTCAGAAATTACTTTCCTGCAACCTTAGCAGCAAGGTCATCGTCGATTAACACTCTTCCACAATGTTCACAAGCTAAAGTATCTTTATACAATCCGATCTCAATTTTAATTTGAGGTGGAATTCTATTAAAACACCCACCACATGCATCTCTCTTTATTGTAACTACAGCAAGTCCATTTCTATATCTCTCTCTTATCCTTTTGTAAGAAATTAATAGTCTTTCTTCAATATCTGCTTGTGCTTTTTTAGACTCGTTATTGAGTTTTTTCTCTTCCTTATTAGTCTTTTCAAGAATTTTCTCAAGTTCTACTTTCTTTTGTTCTAAATCTTTTTTCCTTGCATCTAGTTTATCACTTGTAGCTGTCAGAGTTTCTTGTTTTGTTTCAAGTTTTACTCCTGTTTCCTTGATTTTCTTTTCTGATAACTGAACTTCCAATTTTTGAAGTTCTATTTCTTTAGAAAGGGCATTATACTCTCTGTTGTTCTTTACTTCATCGAGTTGCTTATTATATCTTTCAACAAGAATATCCGATTCCTTAATGTTAGCCTCATGACGGGCAATTTCATTTTTGATCTCCTCAACAGTAGATTGAAGTCTATCTGTTCTCTTTTCTAATCCTGCGATCTCATCTTCTAGGTCACTCACCTCAATAGGTAGTTCTCCCTTCATGATTTGGATTTCATCTATTTTAGAATCTACTAATTGTAACCTGTACAATGATTCGATTATCTCTTTATTAGACTTAACTGCCGCTTTCGCCATATTGAATTCTTAATAATAATTAACGGGATTAGTATTCAATTTTGAATATTGGGCCGCAAAATTATGAAATTTATCACAAAGAATCTCGGATAATAAAATCTTAGTCAAATGCTCGGTTTCATAATGACCAATATCCATAATTACGATTTTACTATCCGCATCAAAAAATTCGTGATACTTGAAATCTGAAGTTAAAAATATATCTGCCCCTGTCTTCATGGCATCTTTCAATAAAAAACTACCAGAACCCCCACATATAGCCATCTTCTGAACATTCCTATCTAGGAGATTAGTGTGCTTTATCACCTCACATGATAGTTTTGATTTCAAGATATCCATCACTTCTTTTTCACTTATGGGTTGCTCAAAAGAACCGACAATTCCACTTCCAATTTCTCTATCAGAAAATTGTGGATTTACTTTTGATCGTAAAATGGTAAGATGATTTAATCCTAATGTTTTTGCAATATTTTCATTTACCCCACCTTTCAGAACATTGTCTAAATTTGTATGAATAGCGTATATAGCAATATCATTTTTTATTGCCTTCTTTATAACACGATGTACATAGTAATTAGAAAACTTCTGAATCCCTCCAAAAATAATAGGATGATGAGCAACTATAAGGTTATATCCTAACGAGATGGCTTCATCCAATACGTCCTCGGTAGAATCTAATGTACAAAGCACCCCAGTCACTTCCATCTCTTCATTGCCTATTAGCAATCCGGCATTGTCATAACTCTCCTGCAGAGATAGAGGTGCAACCTTTTCTAGATAATCTGTAATTTCTTTGAGTATCATAATTAATCCTTGATTCTAAAGATTTTTTATTTGTTCAATAATTCCTGACGTAGAATACCCTTGTTCAAATGGAATAATCATCACTTCACCGCCATAAGATAATACATGTTCTCTTCCTATCATTTCTTCTTCACTATAGTCCCCTCCCTTTATAATTACATCAGGATTTATTTTAATTATAAGTTCTAAGGGAGTCTTTTCATCAAAAATGATCACCATGTCTACACTCGATAAAGCTGCAATAATGGACGCTCTGCTATTTTGATCTTGAATGGGCCTAGTATTTCCTTTTAATAGTCTTACTGAATAATCACTATTAATTCCAACAATCAATCGATCAACTTTAGACTTACTTTTTTGTAAATACTCAACATGCCCCTTATGAAGGATATCAAAACATCCATTTGTAAAAGCCACTTTTTGCTTCTTTGATTTCCATTTTTGAATTATTGGAAGAGCATGGTCAACATTGTTATAGATGATAATAGGAATCACTTTTTCCCATTTAAAATTGGAAGGAGCACCAATCCCATTAGACCAAAGAGAATATTACAAAACATATTAATAGTGAAAAAGAGGATCATTGCAAATGAAAACCCACTTAAATTATCGACACCGGTCACTTTTAGAGCTTCCATTATCATAGCATGATATGTACCCATTCCCCCTGGAGAAGGGAATACCATTCCTATAGCCCCAAAGTCAAATACAAGAAGGCCTTGAAGTGGTCCCAAATGCGAGGTAGGTGGGTAAGCAAAAAACATCAGATAATTCATGAGGTAATAACATGTCCAAATTCCGATACTATAAAAGATAAACAAAGGGATGTTCTTCACTTCTTTTATACTCTTTATTCCATCTAGAAGTCCATTAATAACTGAATTAACCTTTGCCAAAAATGCATTAGAGGTGTCTTTTGTACTTCTTAAAAAGTAAATCAACGAAACCAGACCAGTTATGCCTAGAACAACAAAGACTGCAATATACATTGGTAAGCTCTCCATTAAATTAGGAGCTTTCTCGTCAATGTATGTCCAGAGCTGATCAAAACAAAACACAAAGCCAAGTCCCAACATTATCAGAAGAGATAACACATCAATAGTCCGATCCAAAATGATAGTCCCGAAGATTTTTTCAAATGGCTTTTTTTCATATTTTGCCATTAATGCCCCTCTTGCAAACTCTCCACTTCTCGGCACTCCTAAATTGACAAAATATCCTACCATAGTAGTAAAAAAGGCATTATAGAATTTAGTTCGAATACCTAAAGGAGCAAGTAATTGCTGCCACCTCAAAGCTCTCAACACATTACTCATCATGAACATAACACAAACGACAACAAGCCAAAATGGGCTGCATGATTTGTAATCCTGAATCAATTTATTTGACAAGCTACAATCAGTAGATGCGATTCCTTGAATAGTGCATTCTTCAGCATATGCAGCTGTCTGAGAACTCCATAAAAGATATAAAATAAATGCCCCTATAGAGGTAAATAAGATAAGTTGGATAATGTCCTTTAAAGATATTTTCAAATAAGAGAATTAAGCGGAATGAATGTTCAAAAATAGGCCTATTTGCTGAAACATTATGAGTCCTTCTTATATATCATATTATCTATAAGGCGCACATCTCCTGCCCATACAGCAGTACAAGCTACAACATAATCAGATTTCCTATAGTCTTCAATTCCTTTGAGGGTAAATCCATCAACAATTTCGAAATACTCCGGCTCGAAATCTGAAATATCTAAGGCATTCATAGCTTTGTCCACCGCGTATTTCACAGGTATATATTTTAACCAATCTTTGGACGCTTTTAGAGTTTTATAAATATTAGAGGCGCGTTTGCGGATATTGGGTTCAAGCCTTGTATTCCGACTGCTCATAGCTAAACCATCTTCCTCTCTGACAATAGGGCAGACAACAAGCTCTGTCTTCATTCTTTCAGTTTTAAGCATATAGTCTACTATGGAAAATTGCTGAAAATCTTTTTGGCCCATATAAATATGCTCAGGATCTACTATTTCTAATAATCTATGCACAACTTCTATCATTCCAGCAAAATGTCCAGGCCTTTTCTTTCCTTCCATTAAATCATCAAGTCCACTCAGGTCCATTGAGAATGACACAAAATCAGGTGGATATACTTCTTCGGCAGTCGGTGCAAAGAGAATATCACATCCAATTTCATCTAGAATTTTCATATCAGATTCTAAATTTCTCGGATATTTTTCCAGATCAGATTTTTCATTAAACTGAGTTGGATTTACGAAAATGCTGCATACGCTTATATCATCATTTTCTATACTCTGGGCTATCAACGAGGAATGTCCATTGTGCAAGGCTCCCATTGTAGGACTGAAACCAATGGTTTTACCTTCCTTTCTCCTTTCATTTAGTTCTCTCTGGATATCTTTTATGGTTCGAATCACCTTCATCACTTCATCGATTTTTGGTACCACTTCTTTATAGTTCTTTCAGACATTTTTCCTTGTGGTGTATAGTCTTTAGCTCTTCTGCCTTCTTGCGCCACACCATTTGGATACCATTTCCACAAGAAACCTCCTGCCCACCAGCTTTCATCCCAAAACGAACTGTAAAGTGCCTCCAAAGCATTAGATTGAGCCTTTTCATTAGCTGGCAATTCTCTTCTTTTTTTCTCCAATTCCCAAGTTTTATATGCACATCCATCTACTGAAAGGTATCCATATTCGGTAAAGAGAATGGGTTTATTATGATGTTTACTAAATTTTTTCAAACGCTTTTTTACTCCTCCCCATTTATACTTAAGGTAATATACATTTGGAGTGATAGCTTCTGATAGCGGAAAATATGCACTGATTCCAATATAGTCCAAAGCATCCCAAAATGGAATATTTTTATAACTGTCCCAATTAGAAGAATACGTGATCTCACCATTGTACTTTTCTCTAATTTTAGATATCAATTTACGCCAATATGACTCCCTCTTTTTAGAAGCAATTTCGATTTCAGTTCCAACACAAATCATCTCAACATCCATGTCTATAGCCAGGTCTACAAAAGTCATAATGTATCTTTCATAGCTTTCTTCCCAGTCTTTCCAGTCGTCCTCTACTTCAAAATCCATTTCTCCAATCCAGTTACCATGCATCCAGATTTGAGGTTTTATCATAATCTTTAATTCATTTGCTTTGGCTAATTGGATGCTTTTTATGACTCCTTCTTTACGCTCACCCCACCATTGTCTATCAGATCCAAACCTGACGGTGGCGTCATTACTCGCTATGAAAGCATAAGGCACTATTGCCACCCACTCACTGTTTATTTTTTTGATACTTGGCATGGGATCCTTTTCAAATTCCTGAGGAGGAGCCACCATTGTGATACCTGTTATTTTAGATTGACTTTGCGAAGCAAAAAAAGCCGAGAAAGATAGAAGGAATGTTAGAGCAAATTTTTTCAATG
The DNA here is from genome assembly GCA_002471345.1 of Saprospiraceae bacterium UBA7328. Taxonomy (GTDB): domain Bacteria; phylum Bacteroidota; class Bacteroidia; order Chitinophagales; family Saprospiraceae; genus UBA7328. The sequence continues at coordinate 63,809 of DKPS01000280.1, read as the reverse complement.
AAATCGATATTCTTTTGATTAATAGCTTTCTGGTATTTGAGCTTAGTATTTTGGCAAAATAAAAAAAGTAGGATCAGGACAGTTATCTTTATAATGACTTCTTTTTCCTTCTGAACAAACGCCCGGAAAGTCTCCTATGTTACCTTCTAAATTCAAAATCACTTGACAATGCAAATGTGGGCTCCATCCTCCATTTTCTGATTCCTCGCCCAGATGACCTATAATTTGACCTGATTTAACATTCATTCCAACCTGTAATAAGTCTATGATGGAAGCACCAAGATGACCATATAATGTATAAAATGACTCATCATAAATTCTATGCTCAAGGATCAAGGTATAACCATAATCTAGTATACCATTATTGTATGTCAGAGAAAACACAGTTCCATCAATCGGCGCATAAATTGAGGTATGAGCATCGGTCCATACATCTATTGCAAGATGTATATCTCTTATTGGCAAGGAAGACTTAAAAAGTGGACTTTGATAGATATTTCTTTTTTCAAAATAACCTCCATATGCCAATGGCTTAACTTTTTCTCTTTTCATTTGATTAATATATTTCGTCATAGCCCTTGGAAAGGACACGTCAGGCAAGCTTTTATTTCTGGGGCTTAAATCCAACAAAAAGAAATCATCCAAAGAAAATGAAGGGCCCATAACTGGACTTATTTTGAAAAAAGATTGAACGGAATATTGAAAATCTATACTGATGAGAACTTTATTTAAAATATTTCAAAATTACCATAGATTTTAATAGTACAAATTTGATATTATGTGCCAATGGCGCACATTATTATATACAATCTAATAATTTATCTAATTTGTTGAATAACTTGCAACACTTTAGAAATACACTCTATATTTGTATTGTCTTCAAAGGAAGAACTAATAATTAAATACTGTGAGGTGATGAAATCGGTAGACGTGCCCTCTTGTCTCGAGGGTGGGGTTCAGCGACAAACGCATTTCGATGTGGCTA
>DKPS01000280.1:62334-62459 GCA_002471345.1 Saprospiraceae bacterium UBA7328 | reverse complement strand
TTCGAGTCCTTCTCTCACAGCAATTTGTTTTAGAATTTTTAAACACTGTGAGGTGATGAAATCGGTAGACGTGCCCTCTTGTCTCGAGGGTGGGGTTCAGTGACAAACGCATTTCGATGTGGCTA
>DKPS01000280.1:0-61988 GCA_002471345.1 Saprospiraceae bacterium UBA7328 | reverse complement strand
TTCGAGTCCTTCTCTCACAGCAATACTTTTAAAAGCACTTCCCGTCAGAAGTGCTTTTTTATTGAACCATTCCTACATTTACATTCTTTATACTTTGAATTTAAGTTCTTAAGAATGATCGTTTTACTTTCTCCTGCTAAATCTTTAGACTTCAGTCGCCAAAGTCAAAATGGCTTGAGCCAACCAAGACTGCTCAATGACACTGAACAACTCATCAAAATATTGAGTAAAAAGTCATCAAAAAAACTTCAAAACTTGATGCATATCAGCGAGAATATTGCAAACGAAAATGAAAAAAGGTACAAATCATTTAAAATAAATCATGATATAAGCAACAGTAGACCTGCCATTTTAGCATTTGATGGTGATGTATACAAAGGCCTTGACAATTCCAGCCTATCTGAAGAAAATCTTCACTTTGCACAAGATCATGTAAGGATTCTTTCTGGCTTGTATGGACTATTAAGACCAATGGACCTCATTCAACCTTATAGACTTGAAATGGGAACTAAGTTGAACAATAGAAGAGGTAAAAACTTATACAAATTTTGGGGAAATAGAATAACTCAAATGCTGAATGATGATTTAGAAAAAACGAATTCTAATCTTGTGGTTAATCTTGCATCAAATGAATACTTCTCTTCCATCAATAAGAAAACGTTAAATGGAGAACTTCTAACTATAAACTTCAAAGAATACAAAGGTGATGATCTCACATTTATTTCTTTCAATGCAAAAAAAGCACGAGGATTAGTAACTAGATACATTATTGACAATCAAATCTCAAACAAACTGGATATTCAAGGATTTGATACCGATAGATATTCATTTTCAGAAGAACATTCCACTGTTGACAAATGGATCTTTGTAAGAAATTTTATACCTGTTACAGCCTAAATCCATCTCCGTCCATAATATCCCCGAGTGTACCTAACACATTTCCTTCTCCTTTACCACCACCGAGAAGATGTCTACTATTCTTTATGACCCTATTAGCTAATCTACTAAATGGAAGTGTCTGAATCCAAACCTTTCCAGGCCCTCGAAGACTTGCAAAGAAAAACCCTTCACCTCCAAACATCATATTCTTGATCCCTTTTACCATTTCGATATTGTAATCTACTGTTTGAGTGAACCCAACAAGACATCCAGTATCCACACTCAAATGTTCTCCTACATCTAAGGTCCGCTCTAGAACATGTCCTCCAGCATGCATAAATGCCATTCCATCGCCTTCTATTTTTTGCATAATAAATCCCTCACCACCAAAGAATCCTCTTCCCAGTTTTCTAGAAAACTCAATTCCTACTGCAGTCCCCTGAGCTGCACATAAGAAAGCATCCTTTTGACAAACAACTTTTCCTCCAAGTTCAGACAAGTCCAATGGTATGATTTTACCTGGATACGGAGAAGCAAAACTCACTTTATGCTTGTCCACTCCTATGTGTGTGAATGCTGTCATAAACAGTTTCTCTCCAGTCAACACACGTTTTCCTGCTGAAAGCATTTTTCCCCAAAGACCTTCTTCTTGTCCTGAGCCATCACCAAAAATTGTCCTCATTTCGATATCCTCATCCATCATCATAAAACTTCCAGGCTCTGCAACAACCGTCTCATGGGGATCCAGTTCTATCTCGACATACTGCATTTCCTCACCATAAATTTTATAATCAATTTCGTGTGCATTCATATTTTAATTTCTTTTTGTTGCAATGTAATATTCCAAGGATTAAATTGGCATAAAAGAATATGAAACGAACATAATTTTAGATTAATAGACATCCTGGCTTTCAAATACGTTCTATTTTATATAATTGCAAACAAGAAAAAATCATTATGAAAAAACTAATTCTTTCGATATTCTGCTTCTTAGCTTTTGGCTTTGTTTATACTCAAAACTGTGGTGGAGGGTCAAGTTCTACTGCTGGAGCTTTAGGGGCCGGAACTGGCAGTTTCACATACCAAGGTGCAAATACATCCATATTAAGAGGATTAGCTAATGACATGGTGTCAAATCAATACCTTTCTTCGATTTCCTCTTACGATGAAATTGATGGATCTCCTTATCTTACTAAGGACGCGTCTAGTGCGACTCTTGTTTTGAACGATGGTCGTGAAATGATTGATGTTCAAATCAAATACGATCTTTATGCTGGAGAGATAATAGCATCTGATAAAAAGGGAGATGATATCGTTCTAGACACTAGGTACTATAAGGAGATTCTTTTAGAAAAAGATGGTGATTTATTGTCACTTAAGAAAGTGAATGACAAGCATCCAGACAAGTTCTACGAAGTACTTTATGAAAGTGGGGACATTGTATTTTTCAAGGATCACAATGCAAAATTGAGAAAAGGAGAGAATTTTGGCATCACACAAACGAATTCAAAATTCAGCCAACACAAAAAATACTATGTTAAGGGATCAGATGGTTCTTTGGCAAAAGTAAATTTGAAGAAAAGGGATGTTTTTGATCACTTTCCTGAATTGGAAGCCGTTGCTTTTAGAGAATATATCAAGTCAGCAAAAATCAAACTTTTAAAAGAAAAAGATTACAGGCAGCTTTTTGCTGCTATGGATGATGATTAATTTCTAAGCCCATTTAGACATAACCTTGCCGAATCTTGATTAAATTGAGATTCGGCTTTTTTGTTAAACCTCTCATAAAACAGCAGTTCCAAGATTTTAAAAAGTTAATAATGTCGAATTTTATAACTAGATAGACTATTATATAGCGTGAATGAAAATCATCTCTGATTATTTCAATTCAAATAACAAACAGATGAAATATTTTGTAATTATAGCTTCCATTCTACTTACTTACTCCCCTACTCAGTCCCAAGGAAATGCGAGGGCCAATACCCCTTCCTTCACTAATCAAGCTAGCCAATCAGGACTCAATGGCCTGAATAGAGCGATGCGAACCCTTTCTATCATGAATGCTCAATATAAGTATAGAGCAATATCCGAGACCTATAATGAGGTAGACGGTTCTCCTTATTGTTTTGAAGATTTTATTCTGGCAACACTAGTAAATGCTGATGGCTCTCAAATCCTAAATGTTCCAATAAAAATTGACCAATATGTCGAAGAAATTATAGCGCGAGATGACAAAAAAGAAGAGCTAGTCCTCGACACGAGATTTTACAAAGAAATCTTTTTTGAAAAAGAAAACGAGAATTATTCTTTTAAAAAAGTAAACCCCAAGCATCCTGATAAATTCTATCAAGTTATTTATGAAAGTGATAAAATTGTTCTCTTTAAGAATCAGGAAATTAATTTAAGAAAAGGAGAGAATAACGGAATAGTTCAGACTAATTCCATTTTCAAGAAACAAATCAAATACTATATTGTAAAGGACCATAAACTGATCAAAGTGAATGTCAGAAAGAAGAGTTTATTCTCCCACTTTCCAATAGAGGAAGCCACCGCAATTCGAAATTTCAAAGAGAAGAAAAACGACATATTATCTGAAGAAAAAGACAATTTGAAATTATTTGCTTTAATAATGAAGGAAAAGAAAGACGCAAGAAAAATTAATCGCCCATAAGTATCATCCTAGTTCTTGATTAACTTCAATTCGAAAATGTACTTTTAGAAAAACTGTTTATGATTTTTCCTATAGGTGATACAAATGTAAAAGGTGGATCTAAACCCCTTTTCGCTTATAGTCTTATCGTTATAAATGTCATTGTCTTTATTTTACAAATACAGGTAGAGGGCAATCTTGTTTGTGAATATGCTACTGTTCCATCTGAGGTCGTTAAAGGTCGTGACCTCCATACCTTGATATCGAGTATGTTTTTGCATGGGGGATGGATGCACCTCATAGGCAATATGTTATTCTTGTGGGTATTTGCTGATAATATTGAAGCCGTAGTAGGAAATTCAAGATTTATAATTTTTTATATCCTTGGTGGGCTTTTTGCCTCTGGTGCACATATAGGATTAGAACTGATAGTAGGCGGAGATGGAAGTCTCTCATGCTGTATGCCATGTGCTATCGAAAGTAATTGCAGTACTGAGGATTCTCTATGTGCTGGTTCTATTCCTTCTCTCGGTGCAAGTGGGGCTATATCAGCTGTAATGGGAGCCTATATCGTCATGTTTCCAAAATCTACCATCAAGGTGTTAATTTTTATTTGGACAGTTCGAGTATCGGCATTGGTATTTTTAGGTTTTTGGTTCGTAGAGCAGCTCATGTCAGGTATAGGTGGCCTCAGTGTCGTCAGTGCTCAAGCTGCTGGAGTAGCTTGGTGGGCTCACATCGGGGGTTTTATTTTTGGATTAGCTTATGGCTTTCTCAATAGAGATATCACTAAGGGCTTAAATCGTATAAATGCCTAAGATTTCATTGATTGCAACTAAATAAACTCAATTGATTATTCTCATTTTTTTGAAACAAGGATAAGTTATATTCTGGCATTGACCTTCCAGAAAAATATTTCTCTCTTGCCATTTTTACTTGCTGTTTTATCACTTCAGCAATATTCCCATCACCTTTCATCCTCCTTCCAAATTGACTATCATTTAGTGATCCTCCATGGCAACTTTCTATTTGATGTAGTACTCTTTGAGCTTTATCTGGATAACATTTGTATATCCAGTCATTAAAAAGCTCACTAATGGCTCCGTTCAATCTTACCATCGTATAATTAAAAGATGATGCTCCTGCTGCTGAAGTCTTTTTTGCTATATCAAATATTTCCTTGTCATTGATACTTGGAATAATAGGTGCCATCATGATATTTACTGGTATTCCTGCTGCTGATAGCTTGTCTACAGTTTTAATTCTATTCTTTCCTGTTGCAGTACGAGGCTCCATCTTAGCTCTTAGAGACTCATCCAATGTGGTTATTGACATTGAAACTTTAACCAGATTCTTTTTAGCCATTTTCTGAAGAATATCAATATCTCTTGTAATCAATTGATTTTTTGTAATGATCCACACAGGGTGTTTGTGTTTCCAAAGCATCTCAAGTATCCTTCGAGTCAGTTCATACTTTTTTTCTGCCGGTTGATAGCAGTCTGTATTTCCTGACAACATAATTGGTACAGGATTCCAATTTCGACTTGTTATTTTCTTTTTAAGAAGTTCAGGAGCATTTTCTTTGATGAGTATTTTCTGTTCGAATTCAATTCCTGCACTATAACCCCAGTAGGTATGGCTATTCCTAGCATAACAGTATATACATCCATGCTCACATCCTTGATAGGGGTTGAGTGAGTATTCCATACCTACGTCAGGGCTAGTCACTTTATTTACCACAGATTTTGGATGAGTATTTATGTACTGAGTATCCTTCAAACTTTCGAGCTCATCTTTATCTTTCCATTGCCCTTTTTCTTTGATTCTTTCATGGGTTTCAAATGGATTAGGTGTATTAATTTGTGCACCCCTACCTTTTATGTATTGATTTTCATTCTCTTCTTTCATCTATTATGCCCTTTTTGGTGGTTTAAGGGACTTCCTTCTTCTATTCCCAAAATGTTTTTTACCTAATGCCATATATCCTACTTCACCAAAACGTGGGTCCGGCATATAAGACAGCTTTTCTTGACTTAACACTTCAATACTATAAAATCCGAATTCCTCCACTACTTTTCCTTTAATCACATATACACCTCTACCTGCAAATGGGTATCTCCCAGCTACTGGTGGAAAATGCACTGTATCAATAAATTGCCCTTCCTGATCCAGAAAAGTGCCAAAATGCATCCGTTTACCATTAGAAGTACTAGTATCTTTAGTAGCAATGAGGTAACCCATCACATCAATTGTCCTGTTGAGGTATTGTGGAAAATCCTTTGTACAAATAGTATTCACCAAGGACTCATCAGTGAGCAAAAATGGATTACAAAGAGGAAAGCCTAATAATTCTAACTGATCAAAGGCATCCTCATACTCAGCGGTAGTGAGATGAGGCAGCTTATATTCTTTCACTACTGTATCAAAAAGTTTAGTCTGTTGAAGGTCATGTACTGACTTATTGAGTAACTGATGTGCTGACCACAACAGCTCTTTCTTATCCTTTTTATAAAAGGAAAAGGCACCTATCCTAATCAAACTTGTCAACTCTTCAATCCCAATATGAACTCTTTCAGTAAAATCCAGTAGGCTTTTAAATGGTCCGTGATGCCATCTGCTCTCCACTATACTTTTAGCTGTACTACTCTCCAATCCATGTATAAACCCTAGGCCCAAAAAGATTTTCTTTGCTTTTACCATACAGCCATAGTCGCTTTCATTCACACATGGAGGCATAATCTCTGCTCCACACATACGAGCTTCGTGAACATAGAGCTCTGTACGATAGAAACCACCACCATTATTAATAACTGCGACCATAAACTCAATGGGATAATAAGCCTTCAGGTATAAGCTTTGGTAACTCTCTACCGCATAAGAAGCAGAGTGTCCCTTGGCGAAAGCATAACCTGCAAAGCTCTCAATCTGCCGCCATACCTCCTTAGCTAATACATCATCATGACCTATCTCCTTACAGTTAGTAAAATATTTATCCTTGATGCGAAGGAACTCATCTCGGGAGCGATATTTACCTGACATACCTCTACGGAGGATATCCGCCTCTCCCAAATCAAGCTGTGCAAAATAATGTGCTACTTTGATCACATCCTCTTGATACACCATAATACCATAAGTGTCAGGCATAATTTTTTGTAATGTAGGGTGAGCTTGTTTGCGCCTTTCTGCATCTCTATAGCGAAGGATATATTCTCTCATCATACCCGATTTGGCTACTCCTGGGCGTATAATGGAACTCGCTGCTACGAGGCCTAAATATTCATCCACTTCCAGCTTTTTCAATAACATCCTCATAGCTGGAGACTCCACATAAAAACAACCTATAGCCTTTCCCACCCGAAGCAAGCCATTAACCTTTTCATCCTTTTTGATAGCCCGCATATCGTGGATATCAATGTGGTCATGAGATGGGTTGTTATGCCTTACTAAGGATAATCCATCTTTAATTTTAGCCAATCCTCTTTGACCCAAAATATCAAATTTATATAAGCCTAAATCCTCAGCTACTACCATGTCAAACTGAGTCGTAGGAAAGCCTTTTGGCGGAACAAAAGTGGCCGTATAATTGTACATACATTCTTGTGAAATGATAACGCCACTGGCATGCACACTAAGATGATTAGGCAATCCCTGAATGAGGGCACTATACTTAAGCACAAGGCGAGAAAGTTGATCCAAATTCTTAGTATTCATCCTGCCTTTACTGAGAATATCTATCTCTTCCTTAGGCAATCCAAACACCTTTCCTAATTCTCTCACTGCAGCTCGGTATTTGAACGTATTGTAGGTAGCAAGTAGGGCCGTATGAGGAAATCTATCAAAAATATACTGGGTGATATCTTCTCTATCCTTCCATGAGAAATCAATATCAAAATCAGGAGGATTTTCTCTAAATAGATTAATGAATCTTTCGAAATAAAGGTCCAACTCTATAGGATCTACATCAGTAATCTTAAGCAAATAGGCTATTATACTATTAGCACCACTACCACGACCCACATAGAAATACCCCTTTTGTCTGGCGTATGTAGTGATATCCCAATTGATCAAAAAATAAGAAAGAAAACCTTTCTTCTCAATAATACTTAGTTCTTTTTTGATGCGCTGTATAACCTCATCTGTGGGTTTAGGGTATCTGTATTTTAGATTGTCCCGGCATAGACGGCGTATCAGTTTTTGATCCTTCATTTCTGATCCTGTGAATGTCTTCAAGTTTTTAATAGTGGGTTTTTCGAAGTCAAAAACTACGTGACAGGACTCTAGTAGCTTGCCAGTATTATGAAGGATGAAAGGATACTGATCAAAAGTTTTTATCAATTTCTTTTTGGTAAAAATGACTCCTTCCCCATTAGCCATATCCGTAGGTTGCAGCTTAGTGTAAAGAGTATTCAAATCAATAGCTCTGAGTAGAATATGAGCATTGTGGTCATTTCTATTTCTAAAAGTGGCTGGCTGTAGTGACACCCATTTTTTCTCAGGCGGCATTGTAGTGTCAAAAGTGATCCTATTAAGATCAGACAATCTGATACCGACGTATTCATGCATTCTTAGTGGCCGGTTGGGTTTTTTATCATAGGGATAGATAATATAAGCATTCTCAAAGGCAGGGGGATCAACAGGTAAATTTTCACCAGAAAGAAGCTGTTCACTCAGGAATTTATTGAGTTCTGTAAAGCCTTCATTATTGCGGGCTATACCTACATACCGTTGATTTATCCCATCTCTAAAGTCAATGCCCACCACTGGATGAATTCCTTTATCTGGAGCCACACGCAGAAAATCAAGGCATCCAGAGGTAGTATTAATATCCGTGAGCGCATAAGAAATATAACCCTTATCACGCATAATATCTATCATCTGACTAGGACCAACTAGTCCATACTTAAGGCTAAAGTGACTATGTGTATTTAGATACATTTCAAATACAAATTCAAGTGTTAAATACAAATTCAAAATATCCAGCCACTGGCTGCTCACTCTATAATTAGAATGATTTTAGGGCTCTCAACTTCTTAGTTCTCTATATCATCTCATAATTTTTACTCGTTTACGAATATGCACTTTACAGTATCCAGTGCTATTAGCGACTCTGAGTTTGAATCTTTATCACCTTACTGATGCCTATGCGCCAATAACGGTGGCGGTTCTCCATTGAAGGGATTAGACCTACCTATCGTTCTTGCCGCTTTACCCATTCCCTCAGCCTTAATTATTGCTCTGTCACCATACTTGAGTCTCATTTTATCCATAGCTGTATATAGATTAGCCATGCGCTCCGAATCTTCAAACAGATCCATCTGATAACAGCCTTCTACTAGAGCACTGTATCTTATGCCAATCAACCTTACCAGCAATCTTCGATTGTACAATTTTTCAAAAAGCTCTTTAGCCTTTTTCAGCAGTATATGATCAGCAGCTGTATAGGGTATCCTGCACTGTACTGACTGAGTCTGAAAATCAGAATACCTCAATTTCACTGTAATGCATGAAGTCAATTTTTTGCCTCTACGCAACTGAAATGCTAAGTTTTCAGCCATTGCAGTAAGGATTGATTTCAGCTTATACACATCTATAGTATCCTTATCAAATGTGCGTTCAGTGGATATAGATTTTCTCTCATTATACTGTATCACAGGAGAGTTATCTATGGCATTCGCCTTTTTCCATATCATCACTCCACTCTTACCAAAGGTGCTCTGCATCAAATCCATTGGCATCTCCTGTACAGTACCAATATGCTTCACTCCCATGTGGCACAGCATCTGATAAGTCCTATCTCCCACCATAGGTATCTTCCTTACTGAAAGTGGTGCCATAAATGGTTTCTCTTCACCTTTGTGAATATTGATTTCATTATTAGGCTTTGCCTCCCCTGTCGCTATTTTAGATACCGTTTTATTCACTGACATTCCGAACGATAGAGGCAGGTCCGTTTCATTTATTATACGTTGCCTCAGCTCGGAAGCAAACTTCATACACCCAAAATATTTATCCATTCCCGTGAGGTCAAGATAAAACTCATCGACAGAGCTTTTCTCATATACTGGAGCATGCTCTTTAATGATCTCAGTCACCATACTCGAATACTTCATGTATGTACCACTATTCCCCTTTATCACCACAGCCTCAGGACATAACTGTCTCGCCATATGCATCGGCATAGCAGACCGTATCCCAAATTTTCTAGCCTCATAGCTACACGAAGCCACCACACCCCTATCACTCAACCCTCCTATGAGAACAGGTCTACCCTCAAGTCTTGAGTCCTCTCGACGTTCACAAGAGACAAAGAAAGTATCCAGATCGATATGTACTATGTTTCGTTTTTGCACTTATGAAGGAGATGACGGAAGATGGACGACAGAAGTAAATGTGAGATTTAATGGATCTTATTCCTAAAAGCTATGAGCATATTGAGCGGAGTATAACAATCAGAATAAAGTTTACTGAAATCCTCTTGATTAATATATTTTCTTCTCTGTGCTTTATGTAAACACGTAACTACTTCTGCAAGTGACCTTATAGAAAAGCTTAAAAATCGTCTCTGTTCTGTATTAGTCTGACCAATTGAACCTTCTGCAATATTTAACGCTACAGAATCAGCTGCCCTAATCGATTGTGAAGAAAGGTTATAAGTTTCCTTTTTAGGAAATTGACCCCCTAATTGGTTAATTGTCTCACCTAAATCCATAGTTCGTTGCCAAACCTGCAGATTTTCAAATTTGAATTTCATTCTCTCTAGCTTATTTAAAGTGTATAGTCATTCTAGCTCTCAGGGGGTTTCTGCCTTCGGTCATCTGTCTTCCTAACTAACTCTCCGCTCTATCCTTCAGCTTCTTGACATCCTCTTGCAGTTGGTTGATGGCTGATACGAGGTCGTCTGTTTTTTTCTCTTCTGGCTTCTGTTCTTCAGGCATATCAAATGTGATAAGACCTAAGCTTTTCCATACTTCCACAAGTTCTTTTTTACTGAGATCAAATGGTTCATGTTCTGGATTATCAGACTTAAGAAGTAAATGATCATTCTTATCGTCTTCCCATACCCGTTTGAAAAGGATTCCATTAGTCTTAGTGATGAGCATATAGCCTTCACCTTGCTTCATATGATCCCAGTTTTCGGTGTATTCACATATAACATAACTGCCTGGTGTAACAGGCAACATACTATCTCCTTCTATCTGAAATATCCGATACGATTTATCTGGATAGAGCTCTGTAAGTGGCAGATTAAATTTTGGCAAATCTTGTATATACTCAGGGTCGCTATAGCTATGCATATAACCGGCTCTGGCCTGTACTGGTACTATACTTATCATCTCCCTATTGTCTCTATCCACCACTATGGGCAGCACTCTGAGTGTCCTACCTTCGCTATCTGGAAGTGAAGCATCCATGCCCCTTCCGAGATTTCGATTAATCAAAGCATCTAAGCTCAAATTAAAGAGATAAGACATCTTCTGTATGGTCTCAATTTTAGGTTCTGCTCTGTGCTCTTCATATGCACCTATGAGCGACCTTTTGATACCGATCCGTTCTGCGAATTCTGATTGGGTGAACCCTTTTTGCTTACGCAGATATTTAATATTGTCATTTAAGTAACTCATAATACAAACATAACACTAAAATTATTAGTATGCTATTTTTTTTAGTATTTAGCTAAAAATATTAGCCATGTGCTCTGATGGACGATCCCAGTACAAAAATATTGAAATAGAATCGCTAAAAACACAAACAACAATGCCATAATGGCACATTAAATTATCGCAAACTGCCATAATGGCGTTAAATTTATTTACAAACTGTCAATCTCGTCATGAAAACTGGCACGGCACACTCATTGATCACTAAAAACTGTAATCGTGATTATTCAAAAACATAAATATTAAAAAGATGAATTGTACGACAAGAAGACCAGCAAGATCACAAAGAGTGTATCTCCCCCATTTTGGTAATATCGTAAATGAGCTACTTAACACTCCAGTAAACCATGTGGTGAAAAATGCAACTAAAAATGCAACCACTCCAGCAGTAAATGTGATAAAAGCTGAAGACAGACATATAGTGGAGCTCGCAGTACCAGGACACAGCAAAAAAGATATCAATATCACAATTGATAATGATATCCTGACCATAAAGTCTATAAAAGAAAAGAACAGTAAAGAATCATCTGAATTTAGATTGCGAGAATTCGACTATACCGGATTTGAAAGATCATTTACACTACCGGAAACTGTAGATCAAAGCAAAGTAGATGCAACATTTAAAGATGGTCTACTCACATTGACTTTACTTAAAAAAGAGGAAGCAATACCGCAACCAGCAAAAACGATTAAAATCAAATAAAACAATTATTAATAATCATAAACACTATATAACATGAACTTAGCAAAGTATAATAGACCAAGTACAAGTCCATTTGGATCAATGATGGATGAATTTTTTAACTCTAGTCTTTCAGATTTCGTAGGTGGTAATTATATCACTACAGCTCCTAGCATCAACATAATAGAACAAAAAGACAAATTTTTAGTGGAGGTGGCAAGCCCTGGATTAGTGAAGTCGAATTTTGATATTAAAATAGACAATGACCATCTAATCATATCTGCAAAGAAAGAAACGAAAACAGAAGAAGAGAAGGAAAATTATTCTCGTAGAGAATTCAACTATACTTCATTCAATAGAAGTTTCTATCTCCCAGAAACTGTAGACTCTGATAAAATAGATGCAAAATATAAGGACGGCATCCTTACTATTGCTCTCAACAAAAAAGAAGAAAGTATAGATAATGGCCCTAAGGAAATTGTGATAGGGTAAGTAAATAATATCAGTTTCAAGCTTAGGCTTTAGTAGTAAGACTAAAAGGCTAACCCAATAAAATCGGGTTGGCTTTTTTTGTTTAAATGATATAGTCTAGCAAATAGTCATTATTAAACCAAGAAGCTACTACTTAAATCAGCCCCTTATGCTCCAATGATTTTCTTAGTTGAATCTGGTTTTCCCAAAAACGATCTTCAATTTTTTGCATGACTTGGTCAAATTCTGGATGACTTTTCAACGGTTTCAAAAGTGGGTCCTTACCCATAAATAACAAAATCCAGTATTGGTAATTATTTTGTGTTGCAAATATTTTAAGCTGCTCGATTGCCTCGTCGTTCTTACCTTCTTGGGCGTACTTAGTAGCTGTGCTTGCACTTTTGTAGATAGTTTTATCTGCTTGACAATAGTCAGAGAATGCATTGAAAAATTTAGCAGCTTGGTCGTCTAAGCCCATTTTTTCATAGACTATACCGATTTTTATATCTAGATGAGGATAAATATCTAATCCGTATTTTTCCTTTGCTTTGATAAATTTATCAAAGTAAAAAAAGGCATTATCATAGTCCTCTTGGTAATAATGAAAATTAGCTACGTCCTGTAAGATATCCAAACGGGTAGTATCTTTTAGCCACTCTTGTTCTAACAGCTTTGTGGTCCGTGTAATATTACCATCTCTGGCAAATAAGATCAACGTTTTCAGATACGGTGAATAATAATTGTTTGGGTCACGATCCAGAGATTTATTGATATAGGATATCGCTTCATCTAAAAATCCATTTTGGACTAGAGCGTTACCCAACTGTAAGTAGATATAGCTCTGGGTGACAGAGTCACTGGCAAGGTTAAGCTGCACTCCTTTCAATGCATACTCTAAGTATTTCTCAGAATTGGGAACCAGACGAAAATAAAAGTCTGCTAGCATTTGAACAGCCAGAGATGAATTAGGATTATATTCTAAAGCCTTTTCGAGATGTGGAAAAGCCAGTGTGTACTCTTTTGTTTGTATGTAGTAAAAAGCCTTGGCAATCAGACTCTCGGCAGATTTTGAATCATAAAGCAAAGCCTTATCGGCATAGCTATTAACCTTTTCGGTGTACTGTTTCTCAATTTGAGACATTTCGAGCAGATAATAGGATATAGCAATATTGGCATAAGCCAGAGCAAATTTTGGATCCAGTTCAATAGCTTTTTCAAATAATCTAATAGCTCGTTGGAGTCCTTCATTAGATTGAGAAGAATATGGCTCAAGAGCCTGCAAATAGTAGTCATAAGCCTGTAGGTTTTCGGTTGGCTTTTTCTCAATTTGTTCCAATTCAGCCGGTGTCACAATAGCTTCAATTGCCTCGGTTATTTTCTTTGCCACTTCATTCTGCAATACAAATACATCCACCATTTTACGATTATACTGCTCTGACCAAACTTGTCTATCGCTGCTAGTTTCTATCAATTGAATATTAAGCAATACCTGATCTCCTAATTTCTGACCGCTGCCTGCCACAAAATAGTTGACATTGAGTTCTTTGGCCATCTCCGGAATCGTTTTATCCGATTTTCTAAACCTTTCTACAGAGGACCGACTGATAACCCTCAGGTCTTCGATTTTCTGCAATTTTCCCAACGTAGACTCCATAAGCCCGTTAATGAAATAGAGATTAGAAGAATCACTGCTTTCATTCTTAAATGGTAACACAGCAATTGACTTGTCCACCATTCCCACTATAGATTCAGAACTTGATTCTCGATTAAAGAACCCTGAAAAGAAAGCGAAAATCATTAGGGAAAATAAAACGGCAGCAATTATCGACCACTTTGTAATTGAAATACCTTCTGAATCTTTAGGAATTCTGATGTCAGGGGTGACAATACCACCGAGCTCATGATTAAAAACAGCATATACTTCTGTGGGTTTTGCTACATTCTTTAGTGAATGCACACCCATAGAGGCCGTCAGCAGGCCAGTTTGATTTTTTATCTCATCGTGTACCTTTCCAGAGATTAATACTGTTCCTGTAGTAGCTAATGCCTCAATACGGGCAGCTACATTAACTCCATCCCCAATAATGTCTTGATCAGTTATAATGATATCACCCGAATGAATCCCTATACGGATTGGAAGCTTAGGCTCTTCTTTTCTGAAAGCAAGCTGCATTTCAATTCCACATTGTACAGCATCTATGGCACTTGGAAATGTACTCAAAGTACCATCACCATAATACTGTACTATACGTCCATTGTATTTCTTAGTTGTAGAATCAAAAACTTCCCTGTGCCGATCTCTATAAAGTATAGCCTTACTTTCATCTTTTTGCATGAGAGAAGTATATCCCTCTATATCGGTGAACATAATAGCAACTAATTGACGTTGCATTGAAGTTGAGCTTTCCAGGCTTTTCTCAAGGTCCCCTATCCGAACCAATTCACCGGGAGGATAACCATAATATTCTCTGAAGCATTTGATAAAATAAGAAGTGCTCCCAAACCCAACATTGAAAGACACTTCAGAAACAGTTAATGAAGACTGCCTTAGCATCTCCATACTTTTTTCTAGACGAACCTTTCGAATGAACTGACTTACTGAAAGATTGGATACCTTCTTAATCTTTCTGAGTAGGTTAGAACGGCTCATGTTCAAGGCACTTGCCAATTCAGAAACACCAAATTGCTCATTGGAGAGATGCTCTATGATGAGTGCTTCTGCCTTGTCAGTAAAATGATCACCATTAGATGATGAGTCCAACATGATGTAAGTTTTTTTGCTTCTCGAAAGTAGAAAACTTTTATGGGAAATCTTTAAAACCCACCCCGTCAGGCATAGATGTAAAAATCACTGTTTGCGTCATAATTTATATCTCCGCTTCATAATTTTTATGACTTCACCAAACATTATGGATATGGCTCCATAGTTCATAGGTTCAGCTTTCTCACTTCCGGATATTTGTAAAAAATATAGACAGAATGAAAAAAATTAAGATTATGAAAGCATTAAGTATCAGTTCTCTAAGAGTATTATTAAACCTATTATTAGTAGCTATACTCCTACCAGCCTGCAGTCAAAAGGAAAAGGAACCAATTACATCCAGCATTGACAAGCCTCAAATGGATATGCCAACTGCGGTAATATCAGGTAATCTAGAAGAGGTGAAAAAACACATTAAAGCAGGATCCGATATCAACCAAAAGGATGCCTTTAGTAGCTCAACACCATTGATGACAGCTGTAGTGTTTGATAAGAGGGATGTCGCCAAAGAGTTGATTGATGCTGGTGCAGACTTGGCTATTAAAAACAACGATGGATCTACTGCCTTGCATAGTGCCGCATTTTTTTGCCGTATTGAGATAGTGCAGATGCTCATTGACGCAAATGCTGATAAGACTCAACTCAATAATTTCGGTGCCACGGCTAGGGAATCCATCATGGGGCCATTTAATGAAATCAAACCAGTTTATGAAATGATGCAACAACAGTTAGAACCATTTGGACTAAAGCTTGACATGGACAAACTGGAAAAGACTCGACCTGTTATCGCAATGATGTTACAATAATCTATAAATCAATTCACCAATGACTACAGAAAGAAGACACGATATAGATTGGTTGCGGGTAATTGCAATTGGATTGTTATTAATCTATCATATTGCCATTATTTTCCAACCATGGGCCATGTTTGTGGGATTCATCAGAAGTGATAATTTAATGGAATACATATGGAAACCAATGACTATGCTCAACGTTTGGCGTATACCACTTTTATTCTTCGTATCTGGAATGGGGCTCTTTTTTGCCATTAGAAAGCGGAACTGGGAGCAAATCCTTTTAGAACGGACAATACGAATTATGCTACCGTTTATCTTCGGCATTTTGGCCATTGCTCCATTGCATATATTTATTTATCAGAGATACTATAATTTGCCTTATGGCTATTATCCCCATCAAGGTCACTTATGGTTTCTGGGCAATATCTTTGTATATGTACTTTTACTTTTGCCTTTTTATTTTTTTGTGAAAAAGAGTGAAACCGATAAAGTCAAGAGTGCCTTATCCTCTCTAATGAGCCACCCAGGAGGACCAATGTTGATATCCTTATTTTTTATACTCGAAGTTCTACTGGTAAAGCCTCAATTGTTTACATTATATGCCCAAACTTGGCATGGCTTTTTTTACGGATTTCTTGCCTTCTTTTTTGGTTTCCTTCTAGTGTACAGTGGCAATAAATTCTGGCAAACTACTCTAAAATGGAGATGGTTGTATATAAGTTTGGCCATCATACTCTATAGTATAAGATTAGTACAATTTGAAACTGAAGCACCAGGATATCTCATGGCTATCGAATCTAATTTTTGGATTTTTAGTTTGCTTGGTTTTGGTTATAAACACTTGAACAAACCAAGTAAAACCTTAAGCTACTTAAGCCAAGCAGCGTATCCTGTGTACATTATTCACATGTTTGTTTTATATGCAGGAGCCATGTACATTTTGCCGTTAGAAATGCCAATCATGTTAAAATTCATAAGCATTGTAGCTTTTACAGGTTTAGTATGCTATCTCATTTATGAATTTATAATCAGAAGAATGAAATTCTTAAGGCCTTTGTTTGGACTGAAGTAGAAATACAAAACAAAAATTTAAAAAGTACTGTCAATAAAAAGGCGAACTCTATTTATTAAAAGAGCATCATACTAAGCAATAATACTATGAAGAAGAAACGAACAAAACTTATACTCAGAATAATATTGGCTATTGGCACTCCTATATCCTTGTTTTTCGTGCCATGGATATTGGTGTGGGCATGGATAATACCACTGCCAGATACAATTCAAGAACAAATAAATGAAGCAATTGAATATGAATTTGAAGGTATGATAGTTTATGTTGATAAAGCTGGAAAACCTCCAGCACTTTACTCTGGAGGTTGGGATAATAGAGAAAATAAAATACCTGCTGACCCTCAATCCCTATTCAAGATTGCCAGTATCAGCAAGTTGTATGTTGCTGTTGCTATTACAAAGTTAGTCCATGAGAATCGGTTGTCTTTAGACGAAAAACTCTCTGATTATTTTCCAGAACTCGTAGGGAGAATTGAAAATTCAAAAGAAATCACTTTGAGATTGATGGTACAGCATAGAAGTGGAATTCCAAATTTTACTGACAATTCTGATTTTTGGAAAAATTCTCCTGAAACCAGTAGAGAAACACTTGAATTTGCCCTTGATTTACCAGCAAACTTTAAACCTGATAAAAACTACGGATATTCAAATACCAATTATTTATTGCTTCGCGAAATAATTGAAAAAGTGGTGGGATACAGCCATCACGAATATATTAAGGAACAAATTTTAATGCCACTAGGACTGAATAATACTTTCGGATCGCTTAGCGATGTGGATTTAGACGATGTGATGAGTGGCTATTACATTGGGCATGAAGCCGATCTAAAGACGGAAAATCATGGCATGTTGGCGACAGCAGAGGATGTCGGCATATTCTTAAGGGCACTAAACAATGGTTCTGTATTTGATGAAGGGGAACAAGAAACCTATTCCTCCATTTATGTATACGATCATACCGGTCTTGTTCCTGGATATCAGAGCATTGCAAAATATTATAAAGATATAGACGCCGTTGTCATTCAATTTGTTAATACAACTAATTTTACTGGTTACACCTTTAACTTATCAGAAATCATATACAATCGTATTGTGAAAATACTAAGATCTGAAAATATGCAATAGTCTAAAATACTATTCAAAGATGAGGTCGGAAATTGTTAACGATCTTAGCACTTTTTCTAGATATACTCTGAAGAATACTTTTATACATTTTATATAATGATGTTCATTTAATCTTTTAGATTAAAGAATAACTCACCTCTTCACTGCCACAAAAATATCAACCTCAGCATCTTCTGGATTCCTAGCTTTATCTCCATAAACGTCAAAACCTGAAGTATAAGATCGATTAAAATCCTTCTCCCATATTTCCGCCCATGCCCTAGCTACTACCCCTTCGTTCACATTACCATTAGCCAAATGCTGAATATAACTACTGCCCTCGATCTGATGCCCAACCATACCATCAGGTATATCCTCTAGAGAAGACACTTTACATCCAAGAATAGTATCATATGGCAATGTTAGGTCACCTTCAAAATTAGTATACACACAATAGATATCGGTACTTTCCTTATTAGGAATCTTGTTGATAATATTTTCTGAGAAAAGACTTTGCCATAACAGTCCAATGTCCTGCTGAGCTTGATAATTGATATTGTAAGTTCTAACAGAAATACCAATCACCTTGAACTTTTCGATTTTTACTTTTTGCATCATCATATGATTAATTTGACCAAAAGTAAAAGGCATGTATGTCAAAGGTGTGTCAGGGGTTGTTTTGGCTATTATGTTTTTTTCTCAAATCTTCATAATATTCTTCAATGGTCATATTATGAGACTCAAATGTTTCTAAGTTGACCACAAGACTTTGAATACAATCCAATCGAAATGCTCTAAAATTGTCTCTCGACATACAAAATGCAATAAGCATACAGTTTTCTTGGGTGTGGACCAAAGCAATTGGTTCAATTTTTCTACTTGTTTTTTTCTTTTCTAAAGAGAGATAAACTATATCTGAAACTTGAATGTGTATAATTGCCTTTTGCAATTGAATAAGAAAACTACTCGTTTTTCATTTTCAAAATTTGACCTAATCTGAATTCAATTAGTTAATAGATCAGACTTCTCTAGTTGCCCACCACTCAATACCACCTTTATTTTTTCTACCACACTCTAATATTTCTGGTCCAATGATCCATCTTTATTTCTCGATATGATCTGCTCGGCAGTGATTATGGCATTGGCTTCTTCTTCAGAAAACATGACAGGGCGCAGACTGTAACCTTCTATAATTGAATATCCTCGACCTTCTTCTGTTACAATTGGAATACCGGTTGTTTCTAAGGTCCTAATATCTCTATATATTGTTCAAATACTCACTCCATGTCTTATTGCCAAATCACGAGCTATAATTATTCTTTTCGACTGAAGCTGAGTCAAAATAGTTGTTATCCTTACTAATCTCGGTTGATCTTTTGCCATACACCAAAAGTAAAAGAGGCTGACCCAAATGAATGAATCAACCTCTCCTCTTTATTCTAATTCTTTTGAAAAAGCTTTTGAAAAGCTATTTCTTAATTTTTATCAATTCACCTGGCCTAGGTGGATGGTTCAGATCAATATCATTTAGATCGATAATATCCTCAAGAGTTCCGTATTCACGCCTACCAACCAAATCTGTAAGAGATTCTCCAATTTTCATTTTATAGTAGATAACCTTTTCATTGGATCGAATTCCTGGCGAAGTGATTGGTTTTAGATCTAATGTTTCATTTTGTAATGGATTTTTCACCACATTCAAAAGAGTTGGCATTTTATTCAATGACTCAAGCTCAGCTCGTCTAAGTTGGAAGCCACTATAAATTATCGTCTTCTCAAAACTTTTTTGAGGATTGGCTAAGGTAAATTCCAAATTTTCAATTTTGTTCTTAAGAACTAAAAACTGAAACATCTGCTCTTCAGGCAGGGTAAGTAAGTATCCTTTTGTACTGATAGGAATATAATTTCCTCTAAACGAAGGGTTCAATGTCTTAATCGCACTTATGCTCACTCCTGTCATCCTCGAGATTTCAGAAAATGTGGTATAATCATAAATACGAGCAATTGCAGTCTGCTCAAATATAGGCGCTTCTACCCTAGGTGTAAGTTGATGAAAATCATAATAATTCATCAGATATGAAGCAGCAATAAATTTTGGAATATATCTTCTTGTTTCCTTTGGAAGAAATTTTTCCAATTTCCAAAAATCTCTACTTTGGCTTTTCCTAATCGCTTTTCTAACATTACCAGGACCACAATTATAGGCCGCCAATGCTAATGTCCAATCACCAAACTCCTTATGAAGCCTTGACAAATATTTATAAGCAGCCTTTGTAGATAGGTAAGGATCTTTTCGTTCATCCACTTCACCATTTACAGAAAGTCCTTGAATCTTGGCCGTTTCTTTCATAAACTGCCAAAGGCCGACCGCACCTGTACGTGATACAGCATGCACCTCGAGACTTGACTCTATAATAGCAAGATGTTTTATCTCATCAGGAATGTGTGTGTTGTTTTCTAGCTCTAGATCGAAAATGGGAAAAAAGACATTGGATCGACCCAAGATTCTTTCACTTCCCCTCCTATATCCTCTGATATAAGTATCTACGATTTGGTGAACTTCTTCAGTATACCTTAAAGGCACCTCAGATGGGATATTGTCTAACCTATGCTGTAATTCACTCTTTGTCATTCTCGATTTGTAATGAGAATTGTGAATTTCCGCAACAGTGATAGTCGGTATCGAAAATAGCACTACAATACATATTATTAATCGCATGGTGACGATCATAATTTTGTTCATGGGTATATATTTAAAATCATAGTGTCCAATTTTAACTTGCTATCTCTTTATCTTCTCTACTCATTTCGGGGGTGAGCAATACGAGAAGAAAATAACTTGCTGAAAATCAGATTGCTATGTTCAAAAAGTGGCGCGAAAGTATTCGCTATTCCACAATAAATCAAGACTTCATATTATCATAAAGCCTTATTTGTAAATATTTAACTTTCAATTATCATGCCACAGGATATCAATGGAGGGTTTCCACAAAATTGAGCAAGTCTCTCTCTTTGAATTGTGGAGCCATCAATTGCATGCCTATTGGCATTCCATTATCAGATTGTGAAACCGGAAAAGAAAGTGCCGGAATTCCAGCCAGGTTGGCTATTACTGTATAAATGTCAGCAAGATATTCCTTTAAAGGATCTGCTGATTTGTCATTCAATTTCCAAGCTACATCCGGTGTAGTGGGCATTAAAATGAGCGCAAAGGTACTAAATATATTTTCAATTTCTTCTTTTATTAATCTCCGCACTTTTTGGGCTTTTGTGAAATAGGCGTCATAATAACCCACACTTAATACAAAAGCCCCCATCATTATCCTCCTCTTTACTTCGTCTCCAAACCCTTCAGAACGGGATTTTATATATAATTCATGAATATCCTTAGCCTCTTTACTACGATGTCCATATCTTATTCCATCATATCGTCCCAGGTTAGAGGAGGCTTCAGCCGTAGTAAGAATATAATAAGTGGCCACTACATGGTCAAGAAAATCAAAATTAACAGGTACCAATTCATGCCCTCTTGATTCTAAATCGGCGATGGTCTTCAATGTCGCACTCTTTACATCAGGGCTAATGCTAGGATGATTCAACACATCATCTATATATGCTATCTTTTGCGGACCTCGAGTATCAGCGAAATCATACTTACCTGCTGGAGTAGTTGAAGATGTCGCATCCATTGGGTCATTTCCAGCTATTATTTCAAGTAAGCTCGCCATCGTTTTGACATCATGGGAGAATACTCCAATTTGATCAAAAGAAGAACCATAAGCAATCAATCCATATCTAGAAACCCGTCCATAACTTGGTTTTAGGCCGTATATTCCTGTGAAGGCTGCAGGTTGTCTTATGGATCCTCCTGTCTCGCTACCTAAAGCTGCTAAACAAGTATCCATTTGCACAGAAACTGCAGCGCCACCACTACTTCCTCCAGGCACCCTATTCTCTCCAACTCCATTAATGACAGGACCATAAGCACTATTCTCATTCCCCGACCCCATGGCAAACTCATCACAATTTGTGCGGCCAATGATTATAACATCTTCATCCAAAAGTCTTTGCACAGCTGTTGCTGAATAAAGGGATTCAAATCCGTTCAATATTTTAGACGATGCTGACACTTTATGACCTTCATAGCAGATCACATCTTTGATACTTATGACTGCACCGATTAGTTTTCCACATTGGTCTGGTTGATTTTTTAATTTTTCATCAAGAATCTTTGCCTTAGTTATCGCCTCGTCAGCGAACACTTCCAAATATGCATTGAGGTGCTTTGCGCCTTCAATCCTTTCTAAATAGTATTGTACTAAGTCAGAAATGGTGAAATTTCCACTTTTTATCTTTTCCTGAATGGCAATAAGAGATCGGCCTGGATTCATTTAGTTCCTAATTTTTCAATAATCTCTTTAATAGAATATTGATCACTTTTCCCTGATTCCATATCTTTTAGAGTGAGTCTGCCGCTTTTCATTTCCTCGTCACCTATGATAATTACATTTGGTATTCCTTTACTATTTGCATATTTCATCTGCTTTTTCATTTTCACTGGAGAGGGATAGACTTCCGTTTCTATTCCTGCATTTCTAAGGTCATTCGCCTTCGCAAAAGCATAAGAATGACATTCCTTATCAAAAGTCAAAATGATAACCTGAGACGACACAGCTGAAATATCATCAAAAAGACCCAACTCTAACATGACATCATATATCCTTTCAGCTCCAAAAGAAACTCCAACTCCCGATACTCCTTTAAGTCCAAAAACTCCAGTAAGATCAGCATAACGGCCACCCCCACCTATACTACCCATAACAATGTCATCAGCTACTACTTCGAAAATACATCCTGTATAATAGCTCAACCCTCGTGCTAGAGTAGGATCAAAAACAATAGAATTCTTTGAGTTATAACTTGAAAGATAGGAAAGGAACTCCTTAGTCTCATTTAGCCCTTCCTGACCAGTTTCTGAGGATTCAAAAGGTAATATTAGGTCATTGATATCTTTAACTTTAAGAAGTGTAAGAATAACATCTACAGCCATTGATTCAATACTATTTTTCTCCAATTCCTTTCTTACACCTTCTTCTCCAATTTTATCTAACTTATCTATGCAAACAGTAATGTCTCTGAAACGATCTGCAACTCCAGCTGCTTCCGTTATGCCATACAGAATCTTCCTATTATTATATTTAATAGTGACACTAATTCCTAGTTTGTAAAAAGCAGTGTCATAAATGGCGGTTAGTTCTGCTTCATACATCAACGAATCAGAGCCTACTATATCTGCATCACATTGATAAAACTCCTGATATCTCCCCTTTTGTGGCCTATCCGCTCTCCATACTTGTTGAATCTGATATCTTTTAAATGGAAATTGAATTTCATTCTGATGCATCACCACAAAGCGAGCAAAAGGCACTGTAAGGTCATACCTTAACCCTCTTTTCGATATACTAGAAATAAGTTTCTGTGAATTCTTTTCTTCTAAAGCCTTAGCATCAGCTTTATTCAGATAATCCCCATTATTTAACACTTTAAATAACAGCTGATCACCTTCGTCTCCATATTTACCTGTGAGTGTTGTAAGACTTTCCATCACAGGTGTCTCAATGGGATCGTATCCATATGATTCAAATACCGATCTAATTGTATCAAATATGTAACGGCGTTTTTTTACCTCAGATGGCAAAAAATCTCTAGTTCCTTTTGGAAGAGTTGGTTTCAAAACTTAGATCGCAGATTTAAATTGTTCTAAAAATCTAACATCATTCTCAAACAAAAGTCTAATGTCACTTATATCATACTTCTGCATTGCAGATCTTTCTATTCCAATACCGAATGCATATCCTGAATACTTATTGGAATCTATTCCACAATTATCAAGTACGGCAGGGTCAATCATTCCACATCCTAGAACCTCTAACCACCCTGTTCCTTTTGTTAATCTTTTGGATTTTTCGTCAGCCGTACCCATAAATACATCCATTTCTGCACTAGGCTCTGTAAATGGAAAATAACTTGGTCGTAGCCTGATTTCAGTTTTCGACCCATATAACTCTTTTGCAAAA
Organism: Saprospiraceae bacterium UBA7328; assembly: GCA_002471345.1. Taxonomy (GTDB): domain Bacteria; phylum Bacteroidota; class Bacteroidia; order Chitinophagales; family Saprospiraceae; genus UBA7328. The sequence continues at coordinate 37,838 of DKPS01000280.1, read as the reverse complement.
TAAAGCAGCGTTTGTTTCATGTCCGCAAAAGAGACATTCTCATCCACGTACAATCCTTCAACCTGATGAAATTGACAATGAGACCTAGCAGATATTGTTTCATTACGATACACTCTACCAGGCGCAATAATCCGAATCGGAGGTTGCATTTTGGTCATTGTACGAGCCTGAACTGATGAGGTATGAGTACGCAGTAATTGTGAAGTAGAATTGAGTAAATAAAAAGTGTCCTGCATATCACGAGCTGGATGATCTTCAGGAGTATTCATAGCAGTAAAGTTGTGCCAGTCATCTTCTATCTCCCTGTCCTCTGCTACTTCAAATCCTATGCGTCCAAAAATTTCGATCATCCTATTCATCACCAATGACACTGGATGTCGAGACCCCACTCTCAGTGATTTGGGTGGCGCAGTAAGATCTAGATCATCAAAATTTTTCTTTTTATTCGATCCTCCAAGGTCATTTTTTAACTCAGTATACTTTCCCTCTGCTACACCTTTTAATTCATTGAGTAACTGACCAAACTCCTTCTTCTTCTCATTTGGCACATTTCTTATTTGGCCAAACAGTGGTTTGATAATATTCTTAGTCCCAAGATATTTAATTCTAAAAGCTTCGAGGGCATCTGCATCACTTACCGTCTCCATTTTGATGGAGTCCATCATATCTTTTACATCATCAAAAACGTCTTGCGCCATTTCACTAATTTTTAGGAATGGGCAAAGGTAATATCTCAAGAGATGTTTTGCAGAAAAAGAATTATGATTCGTACAAAATCCTAGCAGCACTATTGGCCATTTTCTTATGATTATGGCCAACATTAGGAATTGAATAAAATTTCCAATTAAAGTCCATATCCAAAGACTCTGCTTTTTCTTTTGAAAAATTGTAGAAATATTTACCTCTTTCTAACCTATGGTGACCTTGAGCATCTGCAGAAACAGATCTTAAAAGTGTACCTCTTTTTTCATCCTGATTATCAAGTTCACCTACCATAACAAAAAGTCTCTTTTGAAAGCTAGTCTTTAAATATTGATCGTCGAACTCAAAATTGTTAATCCCAAATGGAAAATTTTCTTTAGGGTCGGGAAGAGTATAAAAACCGGAATTAGCAACAATGATCCTATTGGCCATACTCTTTGATGAAAACAGAGCCATTCTGTGAAGAATTTGTCCCCCGGCAGAATGCCCGAATAGGTCATACGAACTTTGGTCAGTTTCAATATTCTCTATGACACTTTGGAAAATCCTATCAAAATCATCAAAAATCCAATTCTTCTGATCTTTAATAACATCAAATTCGTAATTCTCTTCATCTAAGGTTGCCAAATTTGAATTTGTTGTTTTTTGGAAAACTTCATTGCTATTTGAGTTTTCGATTAAACCACAAAGGTGATAATCATCAAATTTATAATCGAATTCTGAATACATCACTGATAATACTAATACACTAAACTTTTCTGAGTGCTCTATCCAGGCATCTCTATAGCTATCAGCATTTCGACCTGCACCTGGGATAACTATAAGTATTTTAGATTTCTTATTGAATTGAGAAGGCTTGTAATAAGATACTTTCAGAAGTCTTTTCTCTTTTTTCGAGTTTGTAGAAATCAAAAAGTACCCTTTTCCTTCTTTGATCGAGATCTCTCCTATATCTGGCCAACTAGATTTTATTTTAGGAATTAATTTCATTTTGCAATGCGGGCAAAGACCAGCTTCCGAAAAATAAAGAAGATCACATGATTTGTCACAAGGTGGGCATACATAGGTATTTGCAGGGTCTGGTTTACATTGAACTAATAGTAGTATTATAAGCACAACTCCAAAAAAGTATCGTCTCATCTTTATGTTATTTTCTAATAAGAGTCGATATTAATACAGAAGAGTGATTCAATTCCAAAACTTAGATGAATGAAGATTCTTTCTTGAAGAATTAGCCTTTTTTGTAGCTGAGTGCATTTTTAATATGCATTCCTTACCAAGAAATAAGGAAAACTTGAAAAAGAAGTAATCCATCCATTGTTTAGGACCAATTTTTGCATTTTCTTTATGGAATATTTAGAAATTATTGATTTTTCTAAAATATTTTTTAGGGCAATCTAAAATTAAGCAAATGAGTGTTGTAGAAATGAAAGTCCCTGTCATCGGGGAATCTATATCAGAGGTAACTCTTTCATCATGGTTAAAGGCAAATGGTGAATATGTAAATCTTGATGAACCCATTTGCGAATTTGAATCTGACAAGGCTACGTTGGAGTTTCCTGCTGAAGCTAGTGGCAAACTAATTCATGTAGCTACAGAAGGAGATGACTTACTCATCGGGGCATTAGTTGCCAAAATTGATACTAATGTAAAAGGTGCTGCTCAAGTAGAAAAAGTGAAAGAAGCAGAAATTCCTACACCTTCCACAACACAAAATGCACAGCCATCAACTACTGGGCAAAAAGTAGAAATGAAAGTGCCAGTAATTGGAGAATCTATTTCAGAAGTGACCCTTTCATCTTGGTTGGTCGCGAATGGAAGCATAGTAAAATTAGATGAACCTATTTGTGAATTTGAATCGGATAAGGCGACTCTAGAATTTCCTGCTGAGGCAACTGGAAAAATTGAATATATCGCATCTGAAGGTGATGACCTAGCTATTGGAGCATCTGTTGCCGTCATTCATGTTATGGAAGGAGTCACTGTAAGTAGTGCATCCTCAGAACCTGCAAATGATAATATTCCAAGTCAGAAGACAGTTTCAGAATCGGAATCTTATGCCAAGGGTCATCCATCTCCTGCAGCTGCAAAAATATTAGCTGAGAAAGGAGTTGAGGCAAGTGATATCAATGGCAGTGGACAAGATGGCAGAATTACTAAAGAAGATGCCATAAAAGCTCAAGCAAGTAATAAGTCAACAGAAAAACTAAAACCAGCAGCAATAGCAAACCCATCGGCTCCTTCTTCATTCAGTAGAAATATGAGAAGAGAGAAAATGAGTCGAATGAGAAGGACAATTGCTAGCAGGTTAGTTTCCGCCAAAAATGATACAGCTATGCTTACCACTTTTAATGAAGTGGACCTTACCAATATTATTGCTTTAAGAAAAAAGTATCAGGAGCAGTTTGTTGCCAAGCATGGTATAAAATTGGGTTTCATGTCTCTTTTCGCTAAGGCATGTGCAAATGTGCTCATGGAAATGCCACAGGTTAATGCCATTATCGATGGTAATGAGTTAATCTATAATGAATTTGTAGATATTTCAATAGCAATTTCAACTCCAACGGGATTGGTAGTTCCTCCTGTTCATAATGTAGAGTCTTTGGATTTTCATGAAATTGAATCTAAGATTAAGGCATTAGCTGTAAAAGCAAGAGATGGCAAGCTTTCTTTAGATGAAATGAAAGGTGGGACATTTTCAATAACCAATGGAGGCATCTTTGGATCTATGATGAGCACTCCTATATTGAACCAGCCACAATCTGCTATATTGGGAATGCATACTATCAAACAGAGGCCTATTGCTGTGAACGGCAAAGTGGAAATCAGGCCGATGATGTATCTAGCTCTATCCTATGACCATAGAGTTATAGATGGCAGTTCTTCAGTGTCATTTTTAGTTAAAATGATAGAATTGTTAGAAGATCCTATGCGACTGATGATGAACATTTAGGCCTATTTAAACAGCTTGTCAATTAAGTCATATTTGACCTTACCCCTCATTTCAATAGAGTCTTGACTTTTCATAAAGCCTATTAAGGTCAAAATCTAACTTTTAAAAAGAGTTTGGCTTAATTTGACACTAATAAAATTGACTAAATGAGCACATTTGAAAAGACTAATCTAAATAGAGTAAAACGGATACCCAAAAGAGGTCACTATGACAAGGATACTATATATCCGATTATAGACGAAGCGCTGATCTGTCATGTTGGATTAATTCATGAAGGCATGCCTGTTGTTATTCCTACTATTCACGCTCGAATTGGTGATGACATTTTGATTCATGGTGCGTCCACAAGTAGGTTAATGAATAATAGTGGAGAAAGAAATTCGGTGTGTATCACTATCACTCATTTGGACGGTTTAGTTCTAGCCCGGTCTACATTTAATCATTCTATGAATTATAGGTCCGCAGTCTTATATGGACAAGGTTCATTTATATCAGACAATGACGAAAAGACAAGGGCATTAGAAGCTTTCACTGAAAAACTAATTCCAGGTAGATGGAATGATGCTCGACAACCAAGTGCAAAAGAACTGAAAGCCACTCATGTAGTGAAAATTCCAATCGATCTGGCTTCAGCTAAAGTTAGAACAGGAGATCCTAGTGACGACAAGCCCGATTATGAATTGGATGTATGGGCAGGAGTAATACCAATGCGAACAATTTTTGGCAAAATAATCCCGGATCCAGCATTAAAAAATGGTATTGAATTACCTGCATATCTTCAAGAATATGCAAACTCCAAATCGTGACATCCATTTTGTGATTTATACCATTCTCCATGAATTTATATATTTGACTTATGACGTTAGGAGAATTCTTCGAAATCATTGGGAGAAGTCCCAATTTGATTCTTTTTTATTTTTTGGCACTTCCTCTTACAGCTTTCTTGGCAGGTGTATTAGGGAAAAATGAAGGACACCTGAGTCCATGGAAATACCTGTATTCATCGGTTATATTTTTGGTATGTGTGCCTGGAATCTTCGCGATTACACTTAACATTTACCTTTTCCTTTTTGAAAGAAGAAGCATAATGGATGCTAACCTCTATACCCAAGTTCTACCTATAATTTTAATGCTCATTACTCTTTGGATTGTTAGCAGGAATGTAAAGTTCGAAGAAATTCCAGGTTTCAATAGAATATCAGGGCTAGTGATAGTTATTGTGGCCGTTCTACTAATTATGTGGATCATGGAGAAAACTCATATTATTGCGATTACATTCATGCCATTCTACTACGTCTTCATCATTTTCATTGCTTTGTTTTTAGCAATTCGATATGGCCTAAAAAGAATGTGGGCAACTCCTAATGATAATAATTCATAAATATTTGTCATCAAAGATCCAATGCTCTAGTATTCTCTCCCAATTGATATTTGGGTATATTGAAGTTCATTTTATAATGAACTGAAAATGAAAAAAGCAATCCTCTTCTTTTCTCTATTAATAAGTGTGTCTTTATCTGCTCAAACTAAATATCTACACTGTGGCTATGTCTTAGATTGTATTGGAAATGAGCCTCTTGAAGAACAAACGATTGTAGTAGAAAACAATGTAATAGCCCAAATAAGAAGTGGTTACTTAACAGCTCCTGATAGTGTGGAAGTGATTAATCTAAAATCATATTATGTTATGCCAGGGATAATGGACATGCATGTACATATAGAAGGACAGTCAAGCCCTACAAGGTATTCAGAATCTTTCAGAATGAATCCTAGAGATGTTGCTCTTAGGTCAACATTATATTGTGAAAAAACACTTATGGCAGGAGTTACAACTGTAAGAGATTTAGGGGGGTCAGGAGTAAATGTTTCTCTTAGGAACGCAATTAATGCAGGCTATGTAAAAGGCCCTCGCATCTATACTGCAGAAAAGTCACTGGCCACTACAGGAGGTCATGCAGACCCTACAAATGGAGTAAGAGATGATCTTAAAAATGATCCTGGACCAAAAGATGGTGTAGTGAACAGTAGAGATGAAGCATATAAAGCAGTGAGGCAACGATATAAAAATGGAGCAGACTGCATTAAAATTACTGCTACTGGTGGAGTGCTTAGTGTTGCTAAAGACGGCATGGGACCACAGTTCAGAACAGAAGTAATCAAAGCAGTAGTAGATGCTGCCAATGACTACGGTATGGTCACCGCCGCACATGCACATGGAGCAGAAGGCATGAAAAGAGCTGTGTTAGGAGGTATTCATAGTATAGAACATGGCACTTTCATGACTGAAGAGATCATGGAGCTTATGAAAGAAAGAGGAACGTATTTAGTTGCAACTATATCTGCAGGAATGTTTGCTTATCAGAAAGCAATAGAGAATCCTCGTTACTTTCCACCGATGGTAAGAAAGAAAGCCATAGAAGTAGGGCCACATATCAAAGATACTTTTGGAAAGGCTTATAAAGCTGGAGTGAAGATTGCATTTGGAACTGATACAGGAGTAGGACCTCATGGTTCAAATCTAGGGGAATTGCAACATATGGTCGAAGCAGGAATGCCTGCATACGAAGCAATAAAATCAGGGACAGTAGGTAGTTCTTCTCTCTTAAGAATCAATGACAAATACGGCACAATATCTTCTGGAAAAATGGCTGATATCATAGCAGTAAATGGAAATCCTCTAGAAGATATTAAAGAAATGCAGGATGTAGATTTTGTGATGAAAGATGGAATAATCTATAAGCATAAATAACCTCTAGGTATATCTGTATTTAGTCAAAAATTTATTTGCTTCTTTATAAGATTGGAAGTTGTTATAACCAATAAAACCAGTCCAAATCAAAATTCCAAGAGAGAAAAGGCCAAGAGCCCATGCTTTGAACCTCAATAATGATTCTGGATAATGAGGTTGAATAACTAGGGCAATCCAAATACTCAAAATAGCAGAACATAGAATTAATGAAATCACTATTCCTCTAGCTTGAAATTTAAGTAATAGCCTCTTATTCTTGAAAATGTGAAAGAGTAAACCTTTATATAGCTTATCTCCAGTTACATCCATTTTGATTAGTGCTTTCATTGTCTCTTCACTTTGATCCAATCTATGCAAATTTAATTGGCTTCCTGCTTTGTTAAAAAGTAACTTCTGGATTGCTTCTTTTCTGAATATTGGAAAGAGATTGCTATCGAACAACAATTCAATAGTTTCATCACATCTTATTAGATAATCACTATAATGTCCTAACTCAAATAAAGCCTCATGGAAATCAAGTACGATATCAAGTTTTTCATCTAGCGGCACTGTAGCTAGAAATGATTCATGTCTTTTGTAAAAAGTAATCTTTTGAGAAGCATTTTGCTTTGCTATACTTTGATATGCATCAAATATCTCAGACGTGTATTTAATCTCCTCTTTCACTTCATTATAATGAGATACTAATTTAAGGATTAGTCAAAAAAGATGTTGTGAATATTAATTGCGGTTATCATCTCCCCAAGAGATTTTGTTTCTCAATGTTTTGAGAAATGTATTGTCATTGATTTGAATAAGATGGGTATCAAATTCACATTTTCTCACAGCCAATTGGTGCTTCATGGTAATGGTCTCAAATCTACTATCCAATGTACATAAGAAATTCTCAGACCTTCCTTCTATTTCGAAAGAGATTACTGCACTATCAGAAATCACAATCGGCCTTACATTCAAATTATGAGGAGCCACTGGTGTAATAACAAAATTTCCAGAACCTGGAAAGATAATTGGGCCTCCGCAACTCAAAGAATAAGCTGTAGACCCTGTTGGAGTCGCTACTATAAGGCCATCAGACCAATAAGAGTTCAATTGGTCTCCATTGATATATGTTTTTATTGTAATCATGGATGACGTATCTCTCTTATGTAAGGTAAAATCATTAAGAGCAAATGGTTCGTCTTTAAATAAAGGAAAATTCGATTCCAAGTAAAGCATAGTTCTTCGCTCCACTCTAAAATTGCCTTTTAAAAAATGTGAAATAGCATCTTCAATTTGCCTTCTTTCTACTCCAGCCAAAAAGCCTAGTCGACCTAAATTAATACCCAACATCGGAATTGCTAAATCCCTTATAAGAGAGGTGGCAGCCAAAATGGTTCCATCACCACCTAATGTAATGATATGATCTATATTAGCCTTCTGCAGGAGACTATGATCATCAATTATCTTTGACTCTAAGAGATCTGATGTTTTCTTATAAATTTTTGCCAGCTCTGATGTATAGAACAGTTCAACTCCACTTTCATGTAAAAGTGTACGTACATGTTGTACATAGGTGAGGTATTCATCTCTCACCTTTCTGGCAAAAAGAAGGACGCGCATATGTCTTAAAACCTTAAATATCGTGCCAGATATACTCCTTGTTATTCATAATTATCCTATAGATATGGTATGATTTCAAAGTAACATAGTAGTGCCATTTAAATAATAAGTTTGCCAAATAATTACTATTTCTATGAAGAAAACAATATTAGTGATTTTAGATGGATGGGGACTAGGCAAAGTCAAATCATCTGATGCTATACAAACTGCCAATACTCCTACCATGGATCAGTTATGTAAAGATCATCCGAATAGTACTCTGATCACATTTGGTAAAGAGGTAGGCCTCCCATCTGGTCAAATGGGAAATAGTGAAGTAGGCCATTTAAACATTGGAGCAGGAAGAGTAGTTTTTCAAGAACTTGCAAGGATAAACAATAGCATAAAAGAAGACACTCTAAAAGATGAGCAGAAAGTCCGAGAAGCTACAGAATATTGTAGAAATAATCAGAAACCTGTTCATCTTATGGGGCTCTTGTCAGATGGCGGTGTGCATTCTCATATAGAACATCTTAAAGCGCTAATTGACATATTTGATAAAGAAGGAATTGCTTCTTTTTTGCATATTTTTTTGGATGGAAGAGATACTGACCCAAAGTCTGGAGTCTCTTATATGGCCGACTTATTAGAACATATCAAAGGCAAAAAATCTAGTGTTGCTACGATTATAGGACGATATTTCGCTATGGATAGAGATATGAGATGGGAGCGAATAGAAAAAACCTATGATCTAATCGTGAAAGGAGAAGGAATTGCCGTTGATGATCCAATACGCATGATCCAATCACATTATGAAGAGGGAATTACAGATGAATTCATGCCCCCATTGATTATCAATAATAATGGATGTTTAAAAGAGAATGATGCTGTTTTATTTTACAATTTCAGAACTGATAGACCGAGGCAATTAACAATTGCCTTAACACAAAAAGAATATGCTGATTACGGAATGAAACCCATTGGACTACATTTTGTTACTATGACTCAATATTCGGAAGCTTTCAAAGGTCTTCATGTGATATTTGATAAAGATCCTATCGTTAATACTCTTGGAGAAGTGTTATCCAATAAAGGGAAAAGTCAAGTAAGGATAGCCGAAACTGAAAAATATCCTCATGTGACTTTCTTTTTTTCAGGTGGGTCCGAAAGCGAATGGGAAGGCGAAAAAAGAATACTTATACCTTCACCCAAAGTAGCGACATACGATTTACAACCCGAGATGAGTGCTTCAGAAGTTACTCATGCTATCATTGAAGAAATCTTATCAAACTGTCCTGATCATATCTGTCTAAATTATGCAAATGCAGATATGGTGGGGCATACTGGTGATTTTGATGCAGCTATTAAGGCAGTAGAATGTGTGGACCATAACTTAGGAAAATTAAAGAATGTAGCCCTTAGAGAAGGGTATGATATGATCATCATAGCTGATCATGGCAATTCTGATTATATGATCAATGAAAATGGAACCCCGAACACAGCTCACACCACTAATCTCGTACCAGTGGTATATGTATCTGAAGACAATAGATTCACAAAAATAAAATCAGGCAAGCTAGCTGATATTGCTCCTACTCTTTTAAAGATTATGGGAATACCTAAACCACCGGCAATGACGGGTCTAAATTTGTTAGAATAAGACATCAAAAAGACAAGGTCCTTCCAGTATAATATTCATCTTAGGAGTACATTTGCGGCATCAATTACACATATGAAAAAGTATAACTTTTACGCTGGACCAGCTATTCTCCCGCAAGAAGTTTTTAAAGAAGCTTCCCAGGCCGTTTTAGATTTTAATGGAATGGGTTTGTCTATTTTAGAAATTTCTCATAGATCAGCAGAGTTTCAGGCTGTCATGGACGAAGCTTATGAATTAGTGAGAGAACTATTAACACTACCTGATCACTATGAGCCTATGTTTCTGCAAGGCGGAGCCAGTGGACAATTTGGCATGATTCCTATGAATATTTTAGGTGACAATGAAACAGCCGGATATGTGAATACAGGTAATTGGGCCGAAAAAGCAATAAAAGATGCCAAACTTTATGGCAATGTGACTTTACTTGCCGACTCTTCGGATAAAAATTACTCCTACATTCCTAAGGAATATAGCATCCCAACTGACCTCAAATACTTACATATCACGAGTAACAATACGGTCAGGGGAACACAGTATCACAGCTTACCTGATACTGAAGTCAAACTAGTAGCAGATATGTCCTCTGATATCTTCAGTCGACCTCTTGACATTAAAAAATATGGCGTAATCTATGCAGGTGCTCAGAAGAATATGGGTCCAGCAGGAACCACCCTATTAATAGTGGATAAGAACTTCTTGAACGAGCCTGTAAGGCCTCTTCCAAATATGATGAACTACCAAAATCATATAAGTAAAAAATCTTCATATAATACTCCACCAGCATTTGCTGTATATGTTTCTATGCTTACTCTCAGATGGGTAAAAGCTCAGGGCGGTGTCAAAGCAATGGCCAAAAAGAACATCGAAAAATCCACTCTCTTGTACAATGAAATTGACAACAATGAGCTTTTCTTTGGAACTACTGCAAAAGAAGATCGTTCTCAAATGAGTGTGACTTTTAAACTGCAGGACGAAGAGTTGACAAATACATTTTTAGAGAAATGTGCTGAAGCAGGATGTGTAGGAATAAAAGGACACAGATCCGTAGGAGGATTTAGAGCGTCCATTTACAATGCTATGGAACTCGAAGGGGTAAAGACACTAGTAGATGTAATGAAAGACCTTGGCTCGAAAAAAGGCTAAACATATATATATCACCTGGGAAATAGCCGGTGTTTCTCTTCCCGTAAAAGTTTACTTCGAATGGAGAAGAACCAGAAGAGTTTCTATTGGCAAAAACTCAGTCATTGTAAGGCTCCCTTGGATAGAAAAAAACATTCATGCTGACGCTCACACTCAATGGGCTAAAGACTGGTTAATTACCCAATACAATAATAGACCTGAAATATTTGACCACTTTAGGAGCCAAACCTATGGTAATGGAAGTGTCATTCACACTACTAGAAAAAGTTATTCCATTACTATCTCCAAAGAAAACAGGAAAACAGGAAAAGCCAAATGTGAACAAGGAATAATAAAAATCACTTTGCCTTCAGAAATTGAAAAAGACTCAGAAGGCAAAATGATTCATACTTTACTTGGTCGCGTATTGGCACATGATAATCATCCTTGGATAGAAGAACGCATAATGTGGTTGAACCAACATTATATTAATGAACCAATTAAATCGGTTCAGCTCAAGAATAATAGATCAAACTGGGGAAGTTGTTCTTCCGGAGGGAATATTAATATTTCGGTAAGACTACTTTTTGCACCAGAAGAAGTGCAAGATTACGTCCTTATACATGAGCTTGCTCATCTAAAAGAAATGAATCACACTTCCAAGTTTTGGAAAATTGTGGAAGATATTATGCCTGATTATAAACAAAAAGAAAAGTGGCTTAAAGAAAATAACCATCTCTGCAATTTCTAAATTGCTCAACAAAAAAAGGTGGTCAAAATTTAATTTGACCACCTTCTATTTTATTAAGACTTTATAGTCTGTTCTATTCTTGAACTAGTTCGAAATCAATAGATCCCTTCACTGTTGGGTGGAAATTAACCTGTGCTGTGTAGGTTCCAATTTCCTTAATTTCCTCTGGTAGCTCCACTTTCTTTCTTTCAATATCAATTTCAAATTGCTCACGCAATTGAGATGAAATTTGAACATTCGTGATGCTTCCGAAAATCTTACCTGTTGCACCAGCTTTCACACCAATTTTTAGTGTCTTGCCTTCCAGTTTAGAAGCCATTGCTTGATATTCAGATACTTTCTTATCTTCTTCGGCTTGTTCTTTTGCCTTTATAGCATCCAATTTTTTAAGATTCGATGCATTAGCAATAATGGCAAGTCCTTGAGGGATTAAGAAATTTCTACCATAGCCATTTTTTACAGTGACTATATCATGCTTATCTCCTACTCTATCCAAGTTTTTCAAAAGAATAAGTTCCATCTTTCTACTTCTTTTTTAATTATTTCAACAAATCTGTCACATATGGCATAAGAGAAAGATGTCTTGATCTTTTTATCGCTATTGCCACACGCTTTTGATATTTCAGAGAGTTTCCTGTCAATCTTCTCGGTAGTATTTTTCCTTGTTCGTTTACAAATTGTAACAAGAAATCAGGATCCTTATAGTCAATATGCTTAATGCCAAATTTCTTAAATCGGCAATATTTTTTCTGATTTTGACCAATGTTCGGATTGTTTAAGAATTTAATGTCGTCTCTAGATGCCATAGTTATTCTTCTTCAGATTTAGCAATAGGCACAGGAGTACTTTCTGGTGCAGGAGCTGGAGCCGCTTTAGCTTTTACTTCCTCTACTTTTGGTACAACCTCTTCTGCCACCTCTCTTTTCTTTCCGATTAGGCCATTTCTTTTGTCATCATTGTACTTGACACCATATCGATCTAACTTAACAGTGAGAAATCTCATGATTCGTTCATCACGTCTAAAGGATAAATCCATTTTAGGTATGAAATGTCCTGATTGTGCTTCGAACTCTATGCAGAAATAAACACCAGAAGAGCGTCTATTAATTGGGTAAGCCAATTGCCGCAGTCCCATCCTCTCAACATGCACAATATTACATTGTTCTTTTACTAGCATGTCTTGATAGGTCTGCGCTGCCTGTTTAATTTCATCGCCTGACAGCACGGGATCGACGATGAAAGTTACTTCATAATTCTTCATGAAATATTTTTCCTATCTTTTCAAAATTGGGCGCGAAGATACATATTTGACTTTCATATAATCAAGTATTTATTTTGAATAATAAAATCATAAAATTTAATCGTAATGAAACTTATATTCACTTTAATGTTTTCTGCATTTGTAACCATCTGCTTTTCACAAGATTATAAAACAATAGGAGCGTCTTTTGACTACTCATCACCCCTAGATTTATCTGAGGTTATTAATACTCCTTCCGAGCAATTTGTATCAGTAAAAGCTAAAGTTAACAGTGTCTGTCAGGTAAAAGGCTGCTGGATGACTCTTACATCTTCAAATGTAGAAGAGGATGTATTTGTTAAGTTTAAAGACTATGGATTCTTTATGCCATTAGATTTAGCGGGTCAAGAAATAATTGCCCATGGAGTAGTATCTAAAACAACAACATCAGTAGATGAATTAAGACATTATGCTAAAGATGCAGGAAAAAGCAAGGAGGTAATTGAAGCTATTACAGAACCAAAAGAGGAATATAAAATGATGGCAGATGGTGTAGTTATTTTAGACTGAGTGCTAATATTTTGTCCAAGTCTACATGCTTTCCGACCATATTTACTGCTCTTTTTACTTTCCAAGGAGTTCGTCTATTGATTTTTACTTCAATACTATTAATTTTAGTAACAGCTCCATAGGTGTCAAAATGGGTTCCTATGACAGGAATATTGTGCTCCTGAATATATCTAAGTGAATCATCTTCTAATTCTACCTCACCTGTTACAACTACACCACATAAAGGAGAATCGTGCACTTCTGAATGCTTTGAGTAGGCTTCCACTTTCTTTAGTGCTCTATCCACAGTCCTACTACTTGCAATAAGCAATATGTTTTGATTATCTCGAAGACCTTTGAGGTCTACAAGTGATCCTGCCAACATGTTTTCAATCCGATTATCAAGGTTTTCTTTAAAATATAGCACTTCTCCTTTGAGTGATTTGCAAACTGTGGAAAGCAATGGATAAGCTAAGATTTGGTCATAAGGAGCTATTCCTAAAAGTGGAATATTGTTTCGATCTAACCACATTCCTACATACTTTCTAACTTCTTCCAATTTATCAGTAATCACTTTATTGATTATCACACCAAGTAGTGGTACTTTTTCTTCTCTGAAAAGAGCAGTCGTCATGTTGAGCATATCTATTGTCTTGCCTATACCTCCTTCAATCACCATTACAACACCTGCATCAAGCATTTTAGCCACTTTCGCATTAGACAGACCTACTACACTTCCTACTCCGGTATGACCTGTTCCTTCATAAATAGTAATATCATCGTGTACATCTCTATATTTTCTCGCATTGAGAATGTCAGATTCAAAATCGAAATTGTTGGGATGGTCTAAATAATCTTTTGTAGCACCTTTGGGCAAAATAACTGGACTATGAATCTTAGGATCCATTTCAAATCCAATCAAATCTGAAAACAAGACACAATCTTTATCAACTTTAATATTATGAACACCCAGAAATTTCTGACCTACAGGTTTGCAATAACCTACTTTGAGTCCTTGATTTTGGTAAGCAGCAGTTAAACCTAAAGTAGTAGTTGTTTTTCCAACGTGTTGACTACTTGCTGCCACGTAAATGTTCTTATATTTTAAAGCCATGATTTGTCCAAGGTAAAAATAACTTGTCAAAAACCAAGATAGATTTGTCAAAGTAAAAGGGGTGAAATGCTTACACACTCCACCCCTTTTAAAGCAGGAATTATTTCTACTTATTTCTAAGCTGAAAGTTTTGATCTAATCGTAGTTTGATTTCCATATAGCCTTTCAATCTTATTTCTCAAAGCTTTTCGAGCAAAGAAAATTCTACTTTTTATTGTTCCAAGTGGAAGATCCAGATGATCAGCTATTTCTTGATATTTATAACCAATGAAATGCATTTCAAAAGGCACTCTAATCGAATCTTCCAGATCTTTTATCATATCCTTAAGCTCTTTCATAAGTATATTGGTGCCAGCCGCATTATCGATGGCTACAGTCCCCGAATTCAAATAATATAAGTTGTCTGTTTTATCAAAAACTGTATTCGCTTTTGACTTTTTCCTATAATTATTAATGAAAATGTTTTTCATTATCGTGAAAAGCCAAGCCTTTAGATTAGTATCCAATCTAAACTTATCCCTATTAGATATAGCTCTGAAAGCAGTCTCCTGATAAAGATCTTTTGCTTCTTCATCATCTTTTGTTAGATTATAAGCAAAAGCCCTTAAAGAGCCTGACAATTCTTGAAATTTTCTATTAAAATCGACTTTTGATAATATTTCCATGTTGCAGAGTTTTTAGTCCTTCAAAAGTACATTATTGTTGAACAAAAATCAAATCAACATTAAACAAAAATAAATTAACCGCAACCCAAATATTATATGTCTCTGATTTTCAAGCAGTTATAATTTTAGAAATTGGTATAAACTTTCAAATATTTTTGAAAATTAAATAACCATTGATTTGTCAAATGATAAAAATCAGTTTTTCCCATGGCAATGTTTATACTTTCTACCACTTCCACATGGACAAGCCTCATTTCTACCAACCTTCTTTTCTACTCTTTTAAAAGTTTCAGGTTTTGAAGGCCTTTGATTTACTCCTTCAGCTGCCGCTCTCATTGCCTGTTCTTCCCTACTCATCTTAACCTTGGTCAAGTCTGTTTTTTGCACTTTTGCTTCTTTGATCTGCTCACCTCCACCAAAGACCAGTTTACCTTTCATAAGATATGCAGACACATCCTCATTGATACTATAGACCAATCTTTCAAACAAATCATAGGCCTCCATTTTATAGATTACTAAAGGATCCTTTTGTTCGAAAGACGCTGCCTGAGCCGATTCTTTTAATTCATCCATAGCACGTAAGTGCTCCTTCCAGTTATCATCTATGATTGCAAGAGTGACAGCCTTTTCAATATCCTTTACTATTGATTTTCCTTTACTATCTAAAGCTTCCTGAAGATCAGCCGATATAGGAAGAGGTCTTTTCCTTCCATCTGTAAATGGTATTGCAATTCTTTTATATCTATTTCCTTCATTTTCCTTTACTCCCTTAATAATAGGAAGAAGGATATCTCTAATTCGGCCTTGCTTAATTGAGTAATAATCAAGAGTCTGTTTTTGAAGTTCATCGACCAATTCAGATTCTGGAGCCTCATTGTACATTGCTTGATCAATATCCGGATCAAAGGCAAGCACTCTTATACATTCATTTCTGAATGCATCATAGTCATTCACGCCTTTATAGTCTATAGCAATAGCTTCTGCCAAAGACGTGAACATGTTAAACAAATCAACAGATAATCTTTCTCCTGAAAGAGCATTTGTCCTCTTCTTGTAAATGGCCTCCCTTTGTATGTTCATCACATCATCATACTCCAAAAGTCTTTTTCTTACTCCAAAACTATTTTCTTCTACTTTCTTCTGTGCCCTTTCAATAGATTTAGTCACCATATTGTGTTGCAAGACTTCACCTTCCTGATGACCCATTTTGTCCATCAGTTTAGCTATACGTTCAGAATTAAATAGTCTCATCAGATTATCTTCCAATGAAACATAAAACTGAGATGATCCAGGATCTCCTTGCCTTCCTGACCTTCCTCTAAGCTGACGGTCCACACGCCTAGAATCATGTCTTTCAGTGGCTACGATAGCTAGACCTCCTGATGCTTTTACTTCGTCAGACAATTTGATATCAGTTCCTCGACCTGCCATATTAGTCGCTATGGTCACATTACCTGGTCTACCTGCTTCTGCGACAATTTCTGCCTCTCTCTGATGCTGTTTAGCATTCAACACGTTATGTTTTATCCCTTTGATCTGAAGCATTCGACTGAGTTTTTCAGATATATCCACAGAAGTAGTTCCTACTAATACAGGTCTTTTATTCCCAGTAAGCACTTCAATTTCCTGGATTACGGCATTATACTTTTCTCTTCCAGTTTTGTAAACCATGTCCTCTTTATCATCACGCACGATTGGTCTATTTGTAGGAATCACGACCACATCTAACTTGTAGATATCCCATAGTTCTTTTGCTTCTGTCTCAGCAGTACCTGTCATTCCTGCCAATTTGTGATACATCCTAAAATAATTCTGCAATGTCACTGTGGCATATGTCTGTGTTATGTCGCCTACTTTTACATTCTCTTTTGCCTCTAATGCTTGATGTAGACCATCAGAGTATCGACGTCCCTCCATCATACGGCCTGTCTGCTCATCCACAATTTTCACCTGCCCATCCATCACCACATATTCTTCATTTTTGTCAAATAGAGTATAGGCTTTTACCAATTGAGAAACGGCATGAAGTCTTCTAGATTTGACAGAGAAATCTTGTATTAGTTGTTCACGTTCATCCAAAAATTTGACCCCCTCTTCCTTTTCTCTGTCATCTAATTGTTGCATTTCAGCGGCAATATCTGGCATCAAAAAAAAGCTAGGGTCAGATTCCCCTTTTGATAGGAAATCCACACCATTTTCAGTGAGCTCTACATTTCTATTCTTCTCATCTATAGTAAAAAGTAATGGGACATCTACTTTGTACATGTTTTTAGATTGCTCTTGCATATAGAAGTTTTCCGATTTCTGCAAGGTTACTTTTATCCCTTCTTCACTCAGATACTTAATCAGCGGCCTATACTTAGGTAATGATCTATATGCTCTTAGTAGAGCAAGTCCTCCCTCTCCTTCTTCATGGCCCGAGGATCCTTCTTTAATTAACTTCTTAGCCTCCGCCAAATAGTTAGTTGCCAGTTGTTTTTGAGCACTAAACAGCTTTTCAATTTTGCCTTTTAGCTCATAGTATTCTTGTTCTTCGCTTCCTTGAGGTACAGGTCCTGAGATTATCAATGGAGTCCGTGCATCATCAATCAAAACCGAATCCACTTCATCTATCATTGCATAATGATGCTTGTGTTGAACTCGCTCTCCTTGAGATCTCACCATATTATCTCTTAAATAATCGAATCCAAATTCATTGTTAGTACCATATACTATATCAGATCTATATGCGTCCAACCTTTGAGGAGAATGGGGCTTGTATTTATCAATACAATCAATGGTTAGGAATAAAAATTGAAATATTGGGCCTATCCATTCACAATCTCTTCTAGCCAAATAATCATTTACTGTAATGACGTGCACGCCTTGACCTGTAAGTCCATTTAGATATGCAGGAAGTGTGGCAACTAAAGTCTTTCCTTCTCCAGTCATCATCTCAGCAACCTTTCCATCATGAAGAACCATACCTCCAATAAGCTGCACATCATAGTGAATCATATTCCATATGATTTCTCCTCCTGCTGCCATCCATGAGTTTTTCCAAATGGCTTTATCTCCATTCAATGTTACATATGAAGAATTTCCAGCCAGGTCTCTGTCGTGATCAGTAGCTGTAACTGCAATTGTGGAATTTTGAGTAAATCGCCTGGCCGTTTCTTTAACTACAGCAAAAGCTTCTGGAAGAATATCTTTTAGAATCTCTTCAATAGCTTCATCTCTCTCTTTATACGTCTCATCTATCTTGTTAAAAATCTCCTCTCTTGCCAATAAATCTTGCTCACTATCGGCATTTGATTTTAAAGATTTTATCTCTTCATCTATCTCCGACAAATAGTCAGCAATCTTTTGTTTGAATTCATGAGTTTTATTTCTCAATTGATCATTTGAAAGAGACTGATAAGATTGGAAATTATTATTAATCTCACCGATGAGACCTTGATATTGCTTTACGTCTCTGTCGTACTTAGTACCGAAGACTTTTTTGAATACGTTTAGCATATAATGTTTTCTTTGAAGTGAAAAAGCTCTGTATATCAATGAGCTAAATTCATACCATCGCGAAAGTACTGCCATATCGGCATAGGTAGAAGGTTATACCACAAGGAATTTGAGCAACTTCGAAGAAAATTAGACTAAGGCTACTAAAAAATGGATTCAGCTATTCTCTTTATTGTTGGAGTATCTCCCATAGTATAGTAATGAAGACAGGGCACTCCTGCTGCTTTAAGCTCTTTTGATTGTTGAATACACCATTCTGTACCTACCATATTAAGTGCATCTTGGCCTTTCGCCTTTTCAACCTCATGTACGAGATCATCCGGAAGGTCTATATAAAATCTTCTAGGAATACTATTCAGTTGATACCTCTTTGTCAATGGCTTAAGCCCAGGCACTATTGGTACTGTTATGCCCGCAGCTCTACAAGCATCCACATATTTAAAGAAATGTTTATTGTCAAAAAACATCTGTGTCACTATATAAGATGCACCTTTCTCTATTTTGAGTTTGGTAAAACTCATGTCATGGTCAATATTGGGAGATTCAAAGTGCTTTTCTGGGTATCCAGCTATTCCAATACAAAAATCCGTAGAGGAGCCATTTTCTATGGATGCATCCAGGTATTTGCCTTGATTCATTTGAGATACTTGTTCCACAAGTTCTGATGCAAATTTGTGCCCATCTGGTTCAGGAACAAATTTATCTTCAAAATGACGGGCATCTCCTCTCAACGCCAACACATTCTGAATATTCAGAAAATTCAGGTCAATTAAAGCATTTTCTGTTTCTTCCTTAGAAAACCCTCCACATATCAGATGAGGCACCGCATCAACACCATACCGGTGCATTATGGCTGCGCAAATCCCAACTGTTCCGGGCCTCTTCCTAATTGATGATTTCTCGTAGTATCCTGAATCCCTTTTCATATAAACAAACTCCTCTCTATGATATGTGACATCTACAAAAGGAGGTTTGAATTCCATCAATGGATCAAGGGTGTCAAAAATATCCTGCATCTTTCCACCTTTTAGAGGGGGAAGTATTTCAAAGGAGCACAATGTGTCTTTGCTTTTTTTAAAATAATCAGTAACCTTCACAGTATATTTTTACATTCTTACAATCAGGTGCAAATATTCCAATAATCTTACCAAACACTGAATACATTTTTGAATGTTTCAAACCGAAAACAAAAAAAGATTAAATCTGAGAAGTATACAAATACCTTCGAACTATTCGCCTGGCTCTTTCTTTTTCTTGAAGTCTCCCTTTTTAAGCGCATCGATAAACTTTTTCCAAGAGAGCGGATTAAAGATATTTTGAGGCTTACCTTGGCCTTCATAATAGTAGGCTTGTGAAAGTTGTCTCAATTCTATTCCAGAAACTTCTCTTCCATCACTTGGAAGTGCTTGCCTAAGTCTTGCTAGTTTTTCTGGAGAAAGGTTTTCTTGAGCTATTTCCTCTAATTCCTCATCTACTTCAAGAGCTAAAAATTCAATTTTAAAGAAATCTCTATTAGGCCAAGGATAGATAAATATATCTGGCAGAAGCAAAGTGTCTTGCTTCATGACAATAATCTTAGAATGTGTATTCTCAGAATGGTCACTAGGAATTTGATACTCTTCTATTGCAAAACCGAGTCGACTAAAAAACACCGTTTCTCCTGGTAACACTACAAGTGAGAAGAACCCATCTATGCTTGACGATGTTCCTCTTGGGGTGTTTTTTACTCCAATATTTGTATAAGGAAGAGGTTCAATGCTTCCATCTTTTTCGATAACTACTCTTCCAGAAAACTGAATAGGATTATAAGAGCGATTATTCGTCTGAGCAATTAAAGCATGGGTTGTAAAAAGTAGAACAATGGAAATTATTACCGTTCTCATCGAGTCATCTTATTTTAAGATAGATAAATGTATTAATAAAACTCTCCTTTTTCCCTATTCCGAATCTTTCACAAACCATTTAACGAGCATTTAACAGCCTATTAATTTAAGCCTAAAGCATGAGATAACACTTCGGATGCATGCTCCACATATACAAATTCAAGACCTTTGAGGTAATCAGCTGGTATTTGCTTTACATGTTTTTCATTTTCAGCACAAAGAATCACCTTTTTAATTCCCGATCTCTTGGCTGCAAGCATTTTCTCTTTTATTCCTCCTACAGGCAAAACCCTGCCTCTCAAAGTAATCTCTCCTGTCATTGCAGTGGCATCCTTTACTTTCTTACCCGTGAATGCCGATGTAAGTGCAGTAAGCATAGTAATCCCAGCACTAGGGCCGTCTTTAGGAATAGCTCCTTGAGGCACATGGATATGCACATCCGAAGAATCCAATTTTTCTTCTGATATACCAAATTTCTCAAAATTTGCCTTTATATAACTCAATGCTGTAGTAGCAGATTCTTTCATCACATCGCCTAAGTTTCCAGTCAATATTAGCTTCCCTTTTCCTTTGCTTAAACTAGTCTCAATAAATAGAATATCTCCACCAACCCTTGTCCATGCTAATCCTACACACACACCTGCCATTCTGTATTTTGCAAATTTTTCCTTTGAAAATTTAGATGGGCCAAGCATTTCCTCAAGGTGATCTGGTTTGACGCTTTTGTCATATTTCGAATCTGTGGCTACATTTCTAGCTATAGACCTCATTACGGATCCGATTTCTCTATTTAAGGACCTTACTCCCGATTCTCTTGTATAATTCTCAATTATCGATTTAATGGTACCTTTTGTTAATGATAAATGACTTGCCTTTAAACCATGGTTCTTGCGTTGGTCAGGTATGAGGTGTTTAGAAGCTATACTTACTTTTTCCTCGGTAGAATAACCACTCATTTCTATGATTTCCATTCGATCTAAAAGTGCCGGCTGAATTGAACCCAGACTATTAGCTGTAGCGATGAAAAGAATCTTAGAAAGGTCATATTCCATCTCTAAATAATTATCATAAAAAGATGAATTCTGCTCAGGGTCAAGCACTTCAAGCAATGCTGAAGAAGGGTCTCCTCTGAAGTCTTTGCCTAATTTATCAATTTCATCTAGTATAAATACCGGGTTGGATGTTTTTGATTTTTTCAATGATTTAAGAATTCTACCTGGCATGGCTCCTATATAAGTTTTTCGATGTCCTCGGATTTCGCTCTCATCGTGCATGCCTCCAAGAGACATTCTTACAAACTTTCGATTCAATGAATCTGCTATAGATCTTCCTAAGGAAGTCTTACCCACTCCCGGAGGGCCAACTAAACAAAGAATAGGTGATTTCATGTCACCTTTAAGCTTAAGTACAGCTAAGTGCTCTATTATTCTATCCTTTACATCATCAAGACCATAATGTTGATTATCCAAAGTCTTTCTGACTTTTTTAAGATCAAAATTATCTTTTGAGAATGTTTCCCATGGAAGGTCTAACATCATCTCCAAATAATTCAAAGTCACTGAATATTCAGCCACTTGAGGATTGATCCTTTTTACTTTATTGAGTTCTTTATGAAATTGCTGATGAGCTGCATCAGGCCATTTCATTTTTTTTGCTCTCTTGGCTAATTCATTTATTTCTTCAGTTTGAGGATTTTGACCTAGCTCTTCTTGTATTGTTTTTAGTTGCTGATTAAGAAAATAATCTTTTTGTTGTTTCTCTATATCAGTTCTTACTCTCTTCTCAATCTTAGTTCTGAGCTCCAACAATTGAAGTTCTGAGTTAAGTTGGGCCATTACAGATTCTGCTCTCTTATAAACATCGACTTCTTCAAGAAGAGCTTGCTTCTTGAGCTTATCTATATTAAGATTAGAGGCTATGAAATTGAGCAAGAATGAGGTGTTATTGATATTGTCTATCATTGCCACAGCCTCGGATGGAATCTGCGGTGATAGTTCAATGATTTTTCGGGCCGTATCCTTTATGGAGGCCATCAAAGCCTCAAATTCAATGTTTTCAGCTTTTACATCGGGTACAAGTATTACATTACCTTCTAGGTAAGGATCTTCTTTTGTCAACCCGTCTAATTGAAATCTAGTGTTTCCATGAAGGATAGCTGTAGTGCTACCATCAGGCATCTTTAGCATTTTTACTATTCGCGCTATACTACCAATTTCAAATAAGTCTTCAGCATTAGGGTCTTCATTCTTGGTATCTTTTTGAGAAGATACTCCAATGAGTTTGTGAGTGTTAAATGCCTTTTTTACTGCCGCAATAGATTTATCTCTTCCTATTGTAATAGGAATCACTACTCCAGGAAAAAGCACTGTGTTTTTAAGGGCAAGTATGGGTAAAACTTTGGGATAGTCCTTTGCTTCACCTTCTTTCTCATCTTCAAGTGGCATCATAGTACCAAATTCGATGTTCTCGTTTATCAATTCTGAAAGCTCTTGGAAAAAATGCATCATATTGTAATAATTACTAGAAGAAAGAGGCTTCAATATCTATTCCATCACCAATAAAACGCACATATCTGCGAACATGGCATGAATAGCAGATTAAAAACAACTCGTAATCCGACAAATTGTCACTTAGATAGCTGAGCAACTATAGAACCCATTACTGCTCTTGACTGAGGATCAAACCAAGACTTCAATTTTTCTTCTTCTGAAATTTCTTCAATATTCTCGATATCATTGATTAGCTGTGACTTACTATTCAATTTTGAATTTTGGAGAATACTGTCAGGTTTAGTTAACCAAAACTCCATTTTTCTTTGTCCTTTTTGCAATACGTCACTTACGTCACAAATTTCATCAACTAATCCAATTTCCAATGCTTTAGAAGGAGTATGCAATGCTCCATCCATAAGAAAATGAAATGCTGCTTTCTTTCCAATCCAGAACTGATATAATTGGAAAATGTATTCAGGAACCACTATTCCTACACTTGTTTCATTGAGACCAATGACAAACTTCTCATCATCTGCCATAACTCTATAATCACATGTCACGGCTATGACACATCCCCCGGCTGGACTGTATCCATTGATTGCAGAAATTAATGGCTTTCTGAACTTTACAAGGCCAATTACCATCTCTCCCCAAACTTCCCAGAAATGGGATATTTCTTTTTTGTCATGATAATAAAGTTCTTTTAGGTCGAGTCCTACAGAAAAATATCCAGGGGTGTTCCCAGTAATGATAAGTCCTCTTACATTATCATCATTTTCAATCCTTCTCAACTCTTTGATTATTGCTGAACATAATTCAGTATTAATTGGATTAGCTTTTCCTCTATTCAGCTTTAAAACTTCGTAGTTTTTGTGCCTTTCTATTTGAACAACTGACATGTAAAGTCGTTTTTATTTTCTTAAAAGTGTTAGACTTTTTCAAAACTATACAAAGAAGTGAATCTCTGCTATATACTTTGATCATAGTTTTTCTCATTTTCGCACTTCTTAAATCAGATGTATGAGTTCTTTCCACAATCTTAAAGTGTCAAAAGTCAATCGAGAAACTGAAGATTCAGTTTCTGTATATTTTGATGTCCCAAACGAAGTTTCTTCAGAATTTGCTTTTAAAGCTGGTCAGTATCTCACTTTAAAATTTGATATCAATGGCAAAGAAGAACGAAGGGCCTATTCTATTTGTACAAGTCCATTAGAAAAAGAATTGGCTGTAAACGTTAAACGTGTTAAGAAAGGCATCATCTCCAATCATATTAATGATAATATATCGGAAGGAAACACAGTCTCTGTGATGGTGCCTGATGGAAACTTTTCTGTAGATCTGATAGAAAATGGGTCAAAAGATTATTTCTTTTTTGCTGCGGGATCAGGGATAACTCCTGTGATGTCAATGATTAAAACAATTCTAGAAGAAGAGGCTAAAAGCAATGTTTTTCTTCTTTACGGAAACAGAAATGAGAATTGCATCATCTTCAAAGAAGAACTTGAAAGTTTAGAAAGAAAATACCAAGGACAACTCAGTGTAACTCATACACTGAGTGATCCCATTAGAGAGAAGAAAAGTGGGTTAAGTGGAATGTTTTCTAAAGGAAAAGTCAATTGGCAAGGTGCTATTGGGCGTATTGATAAAAAGCAAATCAATTCTTTATTAGATCAAGGCAATCCTTCTCACAGTGAGAAACACTATTTTGCTTGTGGTCCTGGTAACATGATAGACATTGTACTTAATGACTTGGAAAATAGAGGGATAGATTCACGATATCTTCACAGAGAGTATTTCACAACCACCGTAACTTCCAGCACAGGAACTACTGGGTTAGAAGCTAAAGTAAAAGTCCATCTCAATGGAAAAGAAATAGATATTAATCTGAAACCTGAAAAAACAATTCTTGATGCTCTTATTGATGATAAACATGACGCACCATACTCATGCACAAGTGGAGCATGTAGTACATGTGTGGCTAAGGTTTTAGAGGGTGAAGTGGAAATGGATGCATGTTATGCTCTGGATGATGATGAGGTAGCAGATGGCTTTATATTGACTTGTCAAGCAAGAGCCAAGACTGAATTCGTTGAAATAAAGTTTGAATAACTTTCCCCGAATTAGATTACATTTTTTTGTTAAAAATGCAAAACCACTTTATGTAAGGTGGATTTTGCAAATCAAATGCTTTCTGAGATTATCAATATAAACACCCTTAAAATGGATAATCCAGCATCCTTATCAGTTTAAAAGTCTTAAAATTTTAGCGTGCTAAACATTCCGTTATTAGATAGACAAATAGATTTGTCACGTGTGTTAACATCGCCATCTAAGTCTAAATCACATTGGAAATATCCACTATTTTCACCTTGGTCTAAAGCAATAGCAGTCAAGTCTCTAATATTCACATCAGTATATGATGCTGTCCCTTCTGTAGTTTCTGGGTTTCCAGCAATCATGGCGTATGCCCCATTAGCAAGTTCTTTCTGTCCCTGTCCTAAACCTATATTATATGAATCTGCATTTGTGAAATCATAAGATATTCTGCCATTCGCTGACAACACCTGTTTAGTGCTCATCACAGCCATATGATTTCTGTGTTCTATAACAATATAGTATCCTCTTTGATCAAGTTTTTTAAACTCGTAACCATCCACAACATGTATAGATCCATTAGTGTGTAAAAGTGCTGCCGTTCTATATACTTCTGTGTCTCTTGTAGTATTCGTACGAAGACTTAGAAGAACCCAATCCACAACATCACTATCATAACCAGCAAATCGATCAAACCCTTCGATAGTCGCGTCAAAAGAAGCGCCTTCTCTGCCCCTATAATTCCATGGCGATCCACTATAAGGGTGGCCTGATGGAGTTGAAGATCCGAAAAATGTCCATGGTTTCTGTCCAGGAAGATATCCTTGCTCATTGAGACGTTTACTCATCTCATCATTATACACATCATATGGACCTTCCAAAATCACCTTAAGGTCAAATGAAATTTCAGTCTTATTTTCTAAATCAGAAACATCTACCTCAGTACAGATATCACTATT
The DNA here is from genome assembly GCA_002471345.1 of Saprospiraceae bacterium UBA7328. Lineage (GTDB taxonomy): Bacteria > Bacteroidota > Bacteroidia > Chitinophagales > Saprospiraceae > UBA7328. The sequence goes on along the minus strand of DKPS01000280.1, from coordinate 11,829 downwards.
AAATGGAATACATGGGTCATTATCATTAATATCCAGTACACCAGCTAATCCATCTCCATCATTATCACAAACACTAAATTCTGCACACTGAGCATCAAAACAATCAGTGAGTCCGTCTTCATCATTATCTATCCCATCTGAACAGTTAAGAGCAGTATTCTCTTGACTACATTGAAAAATATTCAGTGCTTGACAATTCGGATCTGCACAATCTACCAGGCCGTCCAAATCATTATCAATGCCATCTGTACATGCTGAAAAAGACCGTTCGCGGCAATAGAGCCATGCTGTGCATTGAGTATCATCACAATCAAACCTGCCATCTCCATCATTGTCAATCCCATCACAGCAAGTGATGACGTTATCTTCACTACAATATATTTCATCAGCACAATTAGGATCGGCACAATCAACTAAGCCATCTTGGTCATTGTCAATCCCATCATTGCACTGTTTACCATCTTCATCACAATAGAGAAATTCTAAACACTCATCATCATCACAATCTATTAAACCATCTCCATCATTGTCAATCCCATCATTACAGTTTTGAGGATTATCTTCATTACATATCATAAAACTTTGACAATCAGGATCCATACAGTCGACTAAGCCATCACTATCATTGTCCGTATTATCGCTACACTTTCTAATTGTATTCTCCTGATCTCCTCCACATGATGAATCAGATTCATCCAATATCTGAATCAATGTGCCCTTTACATCTAAAGCTGCACAAACATTATGATTACTAATACATTGAATAATCACTATTAATGTGGATTGACTCTTTTTGACTATACTCAGATCTAAAAAATCATCTGAATTAGTATTATTTACTTCTGCTATAAGGGTATGAATTCTAAAGTTTCCAGTTCCAGGTATATTAAAATTACTATTTCCAATTTTCTAATCTAGTATCAAAAGATCCGGTTCTTTTGTCAGGACATAAATAGTTTCAAACCCTGTGGGGATTACAGTATTTGTATTTGGAGCAACGCTCACACTTGTAAAATTTCCAGATTGACAAAAAGACTGTTTAGCTCTTGGATCACCTGCATCAGCAATGCACCTCGAACAATCAGGAGCATCAATTATCACCGGGTTATTTGGCCACGTTGTAGTACATCCTGAAGTTTTGTTTCTTACAATAATATTATAATCACCTGCTGGCAAATCAAAGAATGAAGCATCATCTTGATAAGAAGCTCCATTGTTTATAGAATATTCCACATTCTGGGAACTACTGAGTATACCTATTCCTCCAGAAGTAAGATCTTCACATGATGGATCGGAAGAAAATACTTCCTGAATTTCTGGTTCGCATCCTGTGTTATTACAATCATCAAGACATGGATCCGTAGGGCATTCTTCTTGTTCATCTATATCACCATCCAGATCATCATCAATACCATTTCCACATATTTCATCTTGAAAAACACCAATTCTTATACATACAGCTCCAGCCTGTCCAGCTGCATCTTCTACAACTACTTCTAAATCTTCAAAACCTATAAAGGAGGCACTTGATGTGTAGTTTACTTGTTGTCCTGTAAAATTTACGAGGCCATTATTTACAGTTGTAAAATTGCTGTTATTACCATTTACTCTTATAATATTGGCAGGGGGAGTACAGCTGATGACACCAATATCCTGACTGAATCCTGTAGTAGATGCCACTGAACCAGCAACAAATGCATCGAATGAAGCAACATTTAGAGGAACTCCATCTGCAGGATCAAATAAAACCAACTCATTTCCATATTTAGTCAAGTATCCATATGAGCCCCCAACTGAGCTGCCTGTGGTTACACCTACATGAAAAAGTTCGTCAGATTCTAATCTGTTGCCCATAGCGGCAAGATCTGACTGGTCAAAGGTTACTACTGACATTGATGTGCCTGAAACAGCCTGAGCTGTTGTGAAATTTGTATACAGGCTTCCATTAAGTTCAAGTGTCGATAATCCCGAGTTTGGAATAATTACGTTAACCAGATGATCATCAGAACCTATCAAGGCAAAGTCTACTACACTATTCCCGCTACATTCTTCAATAGCTGGAAGCTGAGCCATTCCTACCTCTTCATCAAATACTCCCGACACATGATATGCACAAAAGATATTGTCTCCTGATATATGAAAAACCTCTCCTCCAGTACCATTTAATTTATATTCAATTATCTCCCCTGCGTTTATTGTGCCAATACTTGTACCATTAACTTCTAAAACGGTATTATCCATGATTCCTATCAGAATCAGATAATCAATATCTGTAATGTTCGTACCTCTTACGGCAATATATTCTTCCCCTACTTTATTTATAGGAATCAATTGATCCATTCCAGCATCTCTATCATTGACTCCAGATCCATGTCTGGAGTGACTAGATCCTGAAGTTACTGTAATCGGCTTATCTCCTGTCACTAATGTACCTGCAATAGAAGTACTCGACTGCACATTATCTCTGATCATATATGTTTCACCTGCATTCAACGTGACAGTTAATCCATTTGTGATATCTATATCGTTAGTGCTACTTGAATTGTTATCACTTCCTTCTATTGAAAAGTTGTCCTTTTGAAATCTCACCTGAGTATTATCTTCTATGGCCATTACTGATACAAAATGAGCTTCGAAAGGAGTAGCGGGAGTAGTTACATCCGTCTGACTAACAGCGGAAAATCCATAACCGAGGCCTTCTTGACCTTTCAATACAAAGAAGCTTTTATTAGCCGCTGAGGTAAGTCTATAAACTGCTGTGAGTGGCGCGTCTGATTCAACAATCAGGCCTCTTGAAGTCTCCACTGTATTATAGGCTGTAGATGACACACTTCGATTTGTAGAAGATAACGTTGTCAATATATAATCTACAGGAGCCCCATTTCTAACAATGATATTGTCCTCAAATTCAGGAGTACTACCATCAATTCCATCACTTGAAAAAATTCTAACATTTGCAGAATCAAATGGTGTGTAAAGAAACAAACTTGTTGGTGAATCTAATCCAGGGTTTCTCCAAAGTGAGTTCAAATAATATCTAAGAGGTCCACAAGAAGGTGAAACTGGTTCAGATACAAAAGCACACTGACCATCATCTAATGAAAAAGTACCATTAAAACAGTCCTCTACACCATTTTGAGCAGAGATTAAAAAGTACATTGTTCCAAAAAAAATTATTAACAATCCTCGTTTCATCATTATAATTTATAAGGGAAATTCAATTTATCTTGGCACGTCACTAAACACCCCATTGTTAAGTAACCACATAATCTGATCATTCACATTTACATCACCATTCATATCAAAATCAGCATTCATATATGCACTATTAAGACCATTGCTTCTAAACCACATATCCATATCTCTAATGTTGATATCAAATTCTGAGATTGCCTCTTTGAACTGATCGCCATTGGCTGCATAAACACAATAAAGTCCATTGACATCTTTCTGGCCCGACCCCAGCAATCCCGTATAGGACTCATTAATTCTAAAATCAAATGAGATCTGATCTCGTTCTATTGATAACAACCTTGGTGACATGATAGGCAGGTGATTCCTATGCTGAATCACTATAAAGTAATCCTTATTAATATCCAACCTAATAGGATTTGCATCTTCTGGCAGAAGTACAGATCCATCATTCATGAGTATAGCAGCTCTTCTCTGCACTACACTCTCCGCTGATTTATTCGTTCTTTGTCTACTAAAATCCAATCCACTGCATTCTCTGGATAGTCTATACTAAAATCAGATTTTGCATCGTAGATCAGACCTTCATTACCTTTATAATACCAAGGTCCAGATCTATATGGTTGTCCAGCAGGAGTACTTTCTGCAAAGAAAGAACCCGGTTTTTGTCCAGGCAGATAACCCAATTTATTGAGAGTAGTGTTCAGTTCTCCTGTAAAAGAATTAAACGCCCCTTCTAGATAAAGAGCCGTATTAAGACTTACTTCTTGAACATTTGGTAATTCCGTAAGAACAGAAGGAAGAGCTACAAAATGTGAAACCTCTACCTCAGCATAGTCGTCCTCAGCTACATCACCATTGCCATTTCCTGGGCTACTGTCAGGATCTAATTGCTCGGATATGACTATCTCAGCAGCATTCAATTTCGTATTGGATGTATTTGCTTCTAATACTTCAACTTCAAAGCTTATATCCAAACAGGTATTCACAATAAAAGTGAATCCAGACCAAGTGATTTCTTGGCCATTTTGAGAACCTTTAAATGGTAATTCTCCTATAACTTGAACTCCCTCAGGAAGATAATCTCTGATTTCAACTCCTGTAGCATTGGCAGGGCCATTATTACACACTTGTAAGGTATACGTAATTATTTCTCCAGTTACAACTTCCATTTTGTCTGAAGAAAGAGTTAATTCTAAATCAGCCATACTGCCAGCATAAACTTCAGCAGTGTCCTCATCATCCTCACTTTGATCTCCATCATCGTTTCCTGGACTAGAATCTATATCGATTTGATCAGCTTCTAATATCTCCGCAACGTTGATATAATCACAATTGATTGAGAAGTGTACTATTTCCGCAGTAAATGAAACAGCTTTACTAGATCCTGCATCAATAGACAGGTCTTCCCAAATAATGACATTGCCTCCTCTTGTTCCAAAATCAGTGATATTTCTAATCGCTTTATATCCAGATGGAATTATGTCCCTAATTGCTACTCCTGAAGCATCCTTGCAACCCACATTATTCACTGTAATATCAAATCTTACTCTATCTCCAGGTTGGGCAAAAGGATTATCCACCAATTTTTCCAATTCTAAGTCGAACTCTCTTCCTCCGTCCATTGTAATTACAGCTTCATCATCTTCGCTTTGATCACCATCATCATTATAAGGAGTTGAGTCCAAGTCTGTTTGATCCGCAGCTGTGACCTGAGCAATGTTCACGTATGATATTCCACTTGTACTAATCATAGCTGAATAACTTAAACTAATCGTTTCCCCTGGAAGAAAACTTAGTCCTGCCCACGAGATAATAGACTCGTCTATGCTACCACCATTGGAAATATCTTCTATTTGGACAAATCCATTAGTGAAAACATCTTCTACATTGACACCCGTCGCAATAGCATTAGAATTATTAAAAATATCGATTGTAAAAGTTACTCTATCAGATGATCCTGCACATGGATCATCCACAAATTTTGACACTTCTAAATCAATGATATCGTTTGGCATTTTTGGAAAAATCGTGGAGCTGGCTTCATCATCCTCACTTTGATCTCCATCGTCATTATCAGGTGATGAATCTATGTCTTGTTGATCTACACCAACTACTTGGACGACATTTGTATAATTATTAGTTATAGATTCAAATACCATAGAAGAATACTCAAAAACCATATTATCACCAGCCGCAAGAAGAGGAATAGTCCAAGTAATAACACCATCTTCCTGAATATGATCTCCAGATACATCGATGGCATCTATCCCATCTGGAGTTACATCTTGCAACATCACATTAGTGGCATCAAAAGGACCATTGTTTACAATTAATACTTCGTAAATAATGATATCCCCAATATTTGGTGAAAGTTCGCTCACATCTTTGTCCACTTCAAGATCAATAATCTCAGTATCTATTACTGGAGTTACCGATACACTATCTTCATCGTCTTCACTTTGATCCCCATCGTCATTATTTGGTGTCGAATCGGAATCTTGTTCATTTGCACTAGTTATTTCAGCTATATTTTTATAATCATCTCCGTTTGGAGTTACTATGATATCAAATGAAAGAACTACTTCATCATTTGGAAAAATCTCATTTATTGTCCATACAAGAGAGTTTCCCACAACTTGAGCAGCGGGTTGAACATTTGTAATTGATCCTAAATCAAAGCCAGACGGAGGAAGCACATCTGTTACAGAGACTCCTGTAGCAGGGATTATTCCATTGTTATTTACAGTTATTTCAAATGAGACTGTCTCCCCTGGACTAGGTGTTGGATTATTTACATCCTTAGAAAGGCTTAAATCAATAAGTGATGCAACCACATTTATTATTGCATTGTCTTCATCATCTTCACTTTGATCACCGTCATCATTATTGGGTGTCGAATCTATATCGGATTGATCACACGCTGTAACTTGGGCAATGTTCATTATTGAACCTACATCCGCATCAGTATTTACGTTTGCAGAATAAGTCAAATTCATATTGGACAAGAAACCTAATTCTAGTCCTGTCCATACTATTCTGTCCCCAACAACTTCTCCATCATTGGAAATATTAGTTATTGACGCTAAATCAAGCCCATCAGGAATGATGTCTTCAACAGCAACCCCTGTTGCCATGATCATTGATCTGTTAGACAAGTTCAAATTATAGGTTATCTGCTCATCAGCTTGAACTGATGTGAGGTTTGCAACCTTTATTAATTCTAAATCAACTGAAGGTGCTTCAATTACCGGCATTACATTAGCCTCATCATCCTCACTTTGATCTCCATCATCATTGTTAGGGGTAGAGTCAGGATCATTTTGATTAGATGCCACAACTTCAGCAGTATTTTTATAATCTTCATCGGAGCTTTCTGAATTTACAATTGCAGTAAACGTAAGTCTTTCAGTTGTCATAGGCAGAATAGTTATTTCCGCCCAAAGAATCTCAGTTGCACTATCGTCCTCTTCACTGATACCCCCATCAGAAATGTTTCCAGTAAGAGAATACCCTGATGGCAATCTATCTGCTACAGCAACACCTGATGCTATATTTTCAGAATTATTAAAAACTGAAATTGTGAATGTTACTTCTTCCCCAACAGATGGGTTGTTATTGCTGATCTCTTTTGAAAGTTCTAGATCGACATCTTCATTTAGAACTACACATTCTTCAACAAAAAAAGTAGCACCAAAAAAATCAATACTTCCGCATACCTCGCCACCACCAAATGTCAACATAGAATTGACATCAAAGAAATCAGTAACACCAAATTCAATTGAGGTTTCATCAAATGTCACAGGGTCAAATACAATCGCATTTACTTCATAATTGCCGGGTCCAGAAATTTCAAATGGGCCAGGTTGTAGGCCAATAACTATAAAATCATTTCCTTCTGTAATCAAAAATGAGCTCACAAATCCTTCTGGAACTACCTGATCATCTATCACTTCAACTTCTAATGCGACTGGAACCCCATCAAAGCAAATTGGAGAAACAGCCTCTGTATTCCCTGATTCCGCAAGACATTCAGGTATACATTCAATTACACTAAATAATAAACCTTCACTATCAATTGAGTAGCACAAGCCTCCTTCATATTGGTCCAAAAAGGCAATTAACCCATCTATTGTATAAACATCATCAGGAAAAGAATCATAGGCCATTTCATCAGGATTGAATACAATAGCATGCATTCTATATTCTCCAGACTCCGCAACATCTAAAGAAGGGATGCTCGTTGATTCTATAATATCTTTTTCATTTCCAACACTGAATAAGAAAATCTGCATATAACCTTCAGGTATAGTCGGTTGGTCAATCTCATCTGCATATATGCTTGCAAATTGTCCATCAAAACAAGTTACTTCAGCAACTTCAAATGTTCCTATCTGCGCTGTGCATTCGGCTATACATTCTGTAACATTAAACAATGCTCCATTCAAATCTAATGATGCACAGATATCTCCGCCACCTTCCATCAATAAATTAAACACATCAAACCCTGTGGTCACGCCAGGCTCAACAAGGGATAAATCCAAAGTCAGAGGGTCGAAGACTAAAGAGTGAACTCTATATTCTCCAGGTGCATTAACTGAGAACATTTCAGTTTGTGCACCCATTATTATCAACTCCGGGCCTGTGGTTAGTACAAATATTTGCTGATATCCTTCTGGAATGATTATATCCAAAGGATTCAATTCTACAGCAAGAATAACTGGATTTTCTCCTAAACACTCAATGTCCCCTCCTATAGGGTTGCCTGCAAATGCTCCACATACATCAGTACACATGTCAACATCAAACAATACACCAATAGGGTCTATCGATATACATATATCAGTTCCTTCATTCATAAAATATGAAATGAATTGGTCTATTGTAGTCAAGTCTTCTGGGATATCATCTAATCGCATATCTGCAGGATTAAAAACTCCAGAATGAATTCTATACTGCCCAGGGGCATCTACTACAAATTCAGGTATCAAATCACTATGGGAGATTTCTTTCTCATCTCCAACGCTCAATATGAATATTTCAGAATAACGAGTAGGTATAGTGGCCTGATTCACTTCCACAATTGACAATATGGCTAGTTCCCCATCAAAACATACCTCCTCACTTGCCTCATAGATACCGGCTTCAGCTAAACAGGTATTTCCGCAATCTTCCGGAACTACTATAATTGTTTCTATGTCATAACATCCCGCATCTGTAGTCTTTCTGAAGAAATATGCTCCTATTTCGTTTATGACAACTGAGGTCTCTGATAATGGGTTTTCGTTGTTAAGAGCATCTCTAAAATTGGCAAATACTGCAGTACTTCCAATAGTAGAGTCTAAATCCATTACTAAATTGGTCCATACAATTGTGTCACCAACACAAAGAACAGTATTTACTACTTGAAGATTGGGTATGGATTTGATCACTAACTCAACCTCAGCTCGTTCATTACTAACACAACCAGAATTGGCATCCACAGCCTTAGCATAATATTTACCAGCAAGTGAAGGCTTGAAAGTTTCTCCTTCTGCGAGTAAAGATCCTTCTGCATCACTATCATACCATCTAATCAAATATCCATCGGGAACAAACGCAACAAACCCATCATAATCTATGCCTTCACATGTGATTATTTGGCCTCTACAGATAGGAGCCTCTATATCATCACATTCACACGAAGGGGCGCTAATTGTTTTATTGATCATACAACCGGTGAGGCTTGTAATCAGTAGTTGTGCATTGACTCCTGCAGGTATTCCCGACACACTCCACACTCCATTACCATCATCAGAAATGATTCCTTGGGTAGTCTGTATCATTGTAGCGTCGCTATAAAAAATGGCTGTATATGATTGCAAATCTTCAGTACAATTAGCCCCCACAAATGCGTAAACCGGGGGATCTAATACTGTAAGAGTTATTTCAGTCCGAACACTAGATACACAACCATTTTCTAATGATCTAGCTTCTACGTAATAGGTATATAATCCAGTTCCTGAAATATTATTAGGTGTATACTCAATCTGATCAGTAACAAGAGAAGTTCCTCCTTCCACATGTGTGTACCAGTCAGTTGTCACATTTTCCTGAACTAAATTCACTGATAATATAGGATAAGTATCGTCTAGACAGACTACTTTTGATCCATCAGAAACGGGTGCACCAACTGTTTGACATTCACAATTCGGAGCTTCTATGGTTTCTACTCTTTCGCATAAAGTGACATTATTGGTGAGTCTAAGCTTTATGTCCATACCAGATGGAATATCTGTAACCATCCATTCTGGTCCTATTAATTTTTCGAGGGTTCCTTGATCCGTATTAACTGTATTTGCATCTGTAGTAAATACTAATGTATACGTACTTTGATCGTCTTCACATGTTTTACTGGAAATGTCCAGAGAAGGAATCTGAACCTCTAGCAAGGCCACAGCAGATCTTTCTGTACTATAGCAATTAAGATTTTCATCAAAGGTCTCTGCATAATACATAACATACCAGCCATTTCTGGCTCATATACGGCACCTTGAGCGATTGGCACTCCTCCAATTGGAGTAGTAAACCATCTCACCTCATATCCTTCAATTTCTTGGACCGATATAAATGGAAAAGGCTCTCCTTCACATATTCTGACATCTCCTTTGCTTATAGGTGCATCAAGCTCTGGACATGGTGCTGCAGCACATTTATTATAATCGGTAAAAACATTAGGATTTGCTTTAGAATTATCTTCTCCAGAATATAATTCAGTAATCTCACTAAAATATTCTTCTGTTAATCCTGATCTTCCAAAAACAATTTCTAAACATTCTGATGTACCCGAATTATTAGAAAAATCAAGGCAAACCTCTGCAACTTCTACATAACTATTGCCAATAAATACATTGTCCGTGTCCTGATCAATTGCAAATGAGACTGCTGATAGATTATCTTGAAACGAAACACTGGTCGAGCCATTCGGAAAAGATAGAGTATCAACTCTATCAACCAAAGAAGATGCTGAAGATCCAGAAATAGAACTCTGTGCAGAATGAAATTCAGCTTGGCTTCCATCATATAGAAGGGAGAACTGTCTATTTCCTAAAGTCCAGATTCTACTATTGCTACTTTTTATCTGTATAGCATAACATGATATATTGCTTAAAGAATCTGAAGACTTCAATACTATTTTAGAATCATACGAAGGAGTAATCCCTGCACATGTCAAAGCAAAACATGATTCATCTCCATTTTCAACATCAAGATCATGATATTCCTTTCCATCTACCAAATCATTAGTACTATTTACAGCAACCCATTCTGAAACTTCTACAAATGCTGTAGCATAGTTAAAGGTGAGTTCTTCTCTCGCCCATACCATTTCAAAACAGAGGTCGGGGTTCTCCATTAAGTCTACTTCAGAAGTAAAACAAATCGATGAAGTCGTGGTCCACACATCAGGAGATAATATTTGTCCTGCTTGAGCAGTATTCATATCTATATAATAGTTAAGCCACGATATATCAGAATCAAAAGAGAGATTTCCTTCTGCAGAAAGATCAAGGTGTTGAATATTTTGTACTACTTCGGGTTGAGTATAAGGCTCATTTAAATGGCCACTTACACTTGAAAACTCGGCCAAGGCCCCATTGTAAAACAATCTATAATTTTGTCCTGCAAACCGCCACAATCTTTCATTTCCACTTTTAATCTGGACATCATAGCATACTTCGTTCGTTTCACAATTTATACTTTGGGTTGCAAGTCTAATGTCAAAATAGTTTTGAGCATTAGAGGACAAAACAAATAGCACTGTAAATGCTAATAATCCTACTAGCTTCTTCATCAAAATTCTTTTACCAAGAGGGAGCAAGCCTCATTAATTCAATATTGAATTAGGCTTCTATTATCAGGATGAAAAGCCAGAATGGGCAATTCTAAATTGGTTGGTGATCGGATGATCAAACGGAAATATAACAATTATGTATATAAATTTTTTATATATCAAATATTCTTTAATATTTAAATCGCTTATTATTAGGCACCTAAACTGCCTCATGCTTTTATGGACTACTTCATGTTCTAAAAGTGATTATTAATGCACTACTTTTATGTGTAATGACTTCAAATAAAAAAATTGATAAGAATTATATCAAAGAGATATTTATAAAATTAAAGGATCAGGACAGAATCGCCTTATCCAGAGCAATAACACTGGTAGAAAGTCAAAATCCTAAGCATGCCAAAATCGCTACTGACCTCCTCGAAGATTGCCTTCCATTGAGTGGTGAATCTATCAGAATAGGTATAACTGGAACACCGGGAGTAGGTAAAAGTACTTTTATTGAATCACTGGGCCTTATGTATATTAAAAATGGTCATAAAGTAGCCGTACTTACAATAGACCCAAGCAGCCCAAAGAATAAAGGAAGCGTCCTAGGCGATAAATCTCGAATGGATAAACTTTCTCATCATCCTCAAGCATATATAAGAAGTTCACCTGCCCGAAATTCGCTTGGTGGAACTACAGACAGGACAAGAGAAACAATCGTCTTATGTGAAGCTGCAAAATATGATGTCATTTTAGTAGAGACAGTAGGTGTCGGGCAATCAGAAATAGAAATACTAAATATGACTGATTTATTGCTTCTG
>DKPS01000102.1 GCA_002471345.1 Saprospiraceae bacterium UBA7328 | reverse complement strand
TTAGATGGAATTATGGCGGGATGGGCACCTGGAGGGGAACCTGATATCTTTCCGGAAGGCACAGGAAAGTTAATACCAAAAGGCTCCACAGTTCATTTTCAATTACACTACACAACTAGTGGAAAAGCAGAAAGTGATGAGACTATTCTCGGCTTATATTTTCATGAAGAGAGACCAGATATTGAGTATATCACAATAGGGCCTTCTAATTTTGAAATTTTCATACAACCCAAATTGCCTCATCAACCTTTTTCAGCAGTTAAAAAATTTGAAGAGGATGTGACCATATTCAGTATGCTACCTCACATGCACTATAGAGGAAAAAGTATGGATTTTACAATGATATATCCTGACGGATCAGAAGAAAAATTGCTATCTGTACCAGCTTATAATTTTAATTGGCAGCGCTTTTATGTCCTTAAGCATCCTGTTTTTGCTCCAAAAGGATCGGAATTGATTGTTAATGCCGTGTTCGACAATTCAAGTAACAATGAATTTAATCCAGACCCATCTGAAACCTTATATTTTGGTGAACAGACCTTCGATGAAATGTTAGTTGGATATGTATCACTAGTAAAAGGAAATTACTTGGCTCGTGAAGACATATCTGCAGTGATGAAGTAGTCACAATATTCATAATTATCTTTGATGTAACCACTTTTAAAAATAACATCACATGAAAACTCCTAAATCCGTTGATCATTATATATCAGAGCAAGGAGAATGGGCAGAAATGCTACAGAAACTAAGAAAAATAGTACGCTCAGCTGATCTAGAAGAAAAAATTAAATGGGGAATGCCTTTCTATATCGATCGAGATAAAAACATCTCAAGCATATTCGCTACTAAAGATTTTGTAGGCCTGTGGTTTTTTCAAGGAGCCCTCCTTTCTGATCCGTACAATGTACTTTCTAATGCTCAAGAAGGCAAAACCAAAGCAATGAGAAGATGGAAGTTTTTCAAAAATGAAGACTTAGATCAAAACAGAATACACGAATACCTCTATGAAGCCATTGAAAATCAAAGAGCAGGAAGAGAGATCAAACCACAAAGAGGATCAAAAAAACCATTAATAATACCTGTAGAATTACAAAAAGCTCTTGATAATGACCCCATTCTCAATGAAGCCTTTAATAAATTCACACTTGGAAGGAAAAGAGAATTTACAGATCATATTTCCGAAGCTAAAAGAGAAGAAACCAGAATCCGAAGATTGGAAAAGAGTATTCCTATGATTTTAGAGGGTATCAGCCCCAATGATAAATACAGAAAATAAATTTATTTAGAAGAAATACCATTAGGCATCAAATCTGAACGATCATATACATCTGAAATGTCTTTCTCTTTTACATTTTTTAAAAAGCTCAAATTTTCCTCGTAAAAGACTTTCAAATGATCTTCTGAGTCCAACCATACTACCTGGTCAGCTCTTTTAAAAATTCTAAAATTTCGTGTAGTGAAATCGATATTATTCTTTGTTAGAGATGGGTGAGCGTAGCAATAAACTCTACCATCCACAATTAAATCGACTAATGGTTTCCGAGTATCATAGAAAACAATTTCTGGTTTCTGCGTTTGGGTAAAGTGTTGAGCTTCTTTATAGAGCATCAATGTTAAGAACAATCCCAAACCGTATATTACTGCTTGCTTATTCTTCAGAAATATGTAAGAACTGAATGAAGCTATAGACATAAAAGAAATTAGAACAGCAATTTGATCAAAAGCTACATTTGGAATCAATCCATATGGCCATGAGTGAATAGCATAGGTGCTACTAGATAGAAGAGATACTAATCCATCATACAAATGCCAAACTGGACCAAGAGTTAGAAATGCTGAAAAGAATAAAAGAATCAATCCAGATGATAATATACCAATAGCTAGTACGACAGCTGTCACACCTGTAATGAGGAAGTATACCGGAAACTGATGGAAGTAATATAAAGAAATGGGCAATGTCAATATTTGGACTGAGATCGCAACGCTCATCAGCCTCCACAAGTAGTTTCCAAATGGGTTCTTAATAGTTATAGCCTTGCTTATCTTAGGACAGAACATCACTATGCTAATAATTGCAGCAAATGACAATTGAAATCCAACATGAAAAATCATAAAAGGATCGATGCACAACAATGCTAGTGCTGCTGCTCCGATAGAGTTATAAACAGAATAATGCCCCCGCCAGACTTTTCCTACTTCCAAAGTACTGAACATCAGGCTTGCTCGCAACACTGAAGGACTACCTCCGGTAATAAATGCAAAGGACCAAATACCCAATAAGATGATTATTGTTTTTAAAAATCGATATCCTTTATTGTTGCTCCGGATCAAAGAAAGTATCCATCCTAACAATCCACTCAATATACCTACATGAAGCCCAGATACCGCTAGGACATGCATAGAACCCGTCTGGGCAAATGCGTCATACATATCATTGTCAATCAATCCTCTATGACCAAGAACTAATGCAGATGCAATTGCGACATTTGAAGATGACAGGTTTTCTGTGAATTGTTTAATAGCCCATCCTCTCACTTCAGAGTACCAAGGTTCAGATCTGGAATCGGTTATTAAAATTTCATCAAGATTTACATAGGTTTGATAAGCTATATGTCTAAATTTCAAATATTTAGAATAATCAAAGACCAACGGACTATTTGATTTTGAGGTGTTTTTGAATATCCCTTTCATCCTTGCTTTATCTCCACTATGAATGTTGAAGATTGAGTCTTTAACATGAATTAAAGTTTTGACTGGTCGTATGGATTTGAATTGATTAGAATCGTGTCTAATGTGCGTAATCTTCGCTTCAAACTGGGTCATCCTTTTGTGTTTTGGAATAGAAGTACAAGTAATTAGCACTTCAATATCTTCAAACATCAAGTCATCTATTTCAATATTTCTTAAAGAGTCTACATTCAGTTGATACAATCCTGCTCCTAACAACATCATGGCTAAATAAATGATGCCCGATCTTATAAAATGGACCAATCCTATAGTCCTTTTCTGATGTAAGGCGAATAAAGTGAATAGTAATATGAAAAATGCAGATGATAAAAATAGAAAGTTAAAATGGATCTTATCCTGGATAAAAATTCCTAATGCCCCTGCCACAGCAAGTTTAAAGAGAGGTAATTCTCTGGGGTTAGCAGGCATGATTCGGTCGGTTTAGAGTTATAAGTTAATATTACTTTCAACAACAATCAATTATTAGAAACACATAAATTATTGACTAATATGTTATGCATACAATTAGATCAACCTTACTAAGCTTTCAAGAATGCGAACAGAATCTAATGTAGGAGAGTTAACAAACTATTGAGATTGAAGAGGTATCTCACCAGCTACTGCACCACCACCATTCACCATAATAGCTGTTATAATACAAAGGGCAAAAAGCATGATGGCAAGGCCCCAAGTGATTTTTTCTATTAAATCAGTAGACTTGGCAGCTCCAAACATTTGATTAGCTCCTGATCCTCCAAATGTAGAATCTACTCCACCTCCTTTAGGATTCTGAATCAAAACTACAAGCATCAAAAGGATACAGACTAGGGCAATCAAAATGGTTAATAATGTAATCATTGCTTCTTCAGTTTTTCTATAAGCGCCGCAAAGTACGCACTTTTTTCAGGATTAATCAAACTCAGTTTTTCATACATCTCTATGGCCTTAAGGATATGGCCCTGTTTTACCATAAGTTTTGCTAAAGTTTCACTTATGGCCGCCCCTTCTATAAACACACTTTGGCCTACTTGGTCTTCATCTATGTCGTCATTTCTGCCATCCAAAACTAAAAGCCACTCTGAGAATTCTGATAATTCACTTCTACTTTTGAATGATGATTTTTCAGAATTAGAATCTTCATCATTATTCTTATCCTTTTTAATCTCCTTATTTTTTGCTAAAGACCCTTCATTCTTTTTTACAAAAGAATCTGATGTATAAGAGGTAATGGATTCGTCCCAATCTTCTGAAGACTTTACTTCTTCCTTTTTATTATCAGGTTTCACAGTAGAAGAGTCTTCCTGTTCAAGATTTACTATGTTAGGATTTTCAATTTCTGGACCTTCGGGTGCTAATCCTTTGCTTATATTCTGTAAGGCTTCTTTAGTCTTATTCCGTTTGGGTGTTGACTCCTTTAACTCTTTTGATTCCAACTTCTCTTTCACTTCTATTTTCTCATCTCTACTCTTCTCAATTCCATCTAACAATTCATTCATTCTTATCCGATCCGTTACTACCGTCGCTGCCTTGTGATAAGCCTTGAGGTCTTCGATTCCTAAAGATTTCAATTTCAAGGCTTTTAATAAATGAAGGTACTGAACATAAGGAGCATCCAATATCCAACTGTCAATTTTGTCCATGCTCAACTTTTCAATGAGAGCTGGGTTTTCAAAAATCTCTTGTATGATATTAGTGTCTTTCATTACCAATTAGAAAATGCTCTATTGAAAATGTCTTCTGTGATCTGTTCAAAAATATCGTCTATCAATGCATCTTGCACATCAGATAAATTTTGACTGCTTTCAAAATCTTGAAAAAATGAAAACGATTGTGTAAATGATTCTTCTTCGTCAATATGATTAATATAATCCACATTCACATTGATTTGCAACCTGTTCAATGAAGACCCAACCTGTCCATCACTGCTAGAAGGTGCTACTGATGAAACAGTATACCCCGACACAGCACCATCAAATTCAATACTCATATCAGTTTCAGTATAGGCCAATCTCGATTCTCTCAATACTTTATCTCTTAGTCTATCAGAAAACAACTGACCTATTTCTGCTGGAGCATTTGCAGCATTATTTCTGAAATTCCCTATATAAAAAGTAGTGACATCTGAAGAAATACTTGTCCCTTTAAAAGTATAACAGGATGACATCATTATACTCAGAATCAATATGACACTTAGCCTATATTTCATAGAAATTTATCTTTCTGTATAGTGTTCTTTCAGATATTCCAAGTTCTAATGCCGCTTCCTTTCTTTTACCATTGTGGCGTTTGAGTGCTTTTTGTATAAATTCCTTTTCCATATCTTCTAGAGAGAGGTTTTCCTCCACCACTTCAAGGTCTTGATACTCATCATTATTTACAATGACAGGAGCATTGGGATCGTAATCCTCACGATAACTTGAATCTGAAAAATTCCTATCCTGATAATTTTCTTCAACAGGAGAACTCATCCCTGAATAACTCTCAGATTGATTCACTTCATAATGACTTGGCAACCTCATTGGTCTCAGGCTGCCTGTTTCAGGCATTTTAAGGTCATTGCGCTTCACCAATTCATAAATAAGTCCCTTCATATCATTCAGGTCGTTCTTCATGTCAAAAAGGACCTTATATAGCAATTCTCTTTCTTGAAAATTATCTCGACTCTCCTCATCTATTTTACTGGGCAGATTGGTCTGTTTCAATTTTGGAATGACATCCAAAACATCTTCTTCTGAGAGCAACTTATCTTCTAAAAGAATAGAAAGTTGTTCAACTATGTTTTTCAACTCTCTTACATTTCCTGGCCATCTATAGTGCTCAAGTAGTCGTCTTGCGCCCTGATCCAACTGAATAGCTTGAGAATTATACTTTTCAGAAAAATCTACAGCAAATTTTCTGAAAAGCATATATATATCCTCTCTTCGCTCTGCCAATGATGGAACGTTGATAGGAACAGTATTTAATCTATAATAAAGATCCTCTCTGAATTTGCCCGCTCTGATCTTTTTTTCTAAATCTACATTGGTTGCAGCAATTATTCTTACATCGGTTTTTAACACTTTAGATGACCCTACTCTGATATACTCTCCTGATTCTAAGACTCTCAATAAATAAGCCTGAGTATCTAAAGGCATTTCACCTATTTCATCTAGGAATATTGTTCCGCCATTAACTGTTTCAAAATACCCCTTACGTTCACTTGTTGCCCCTGTAAATGCTCCTTTTTCATGTCCAAAAAGTTCTGAATTGATAGTTCCTTCCGGAATAGCTCCAGTATTTATTGCAATAAAATCATTATGTTTTCGAGCTGATAGGTTATGGATAATTTTAGAAAACACTTCTTTTCCTACTCCACTCTGTCCCGTAATCAAAACCGTTAGATCTGTATTTGCCACCCTTACAGCAGTACTCAAGGCCCTATCCAATTTCTCAGAACGACCTATGATTGCAAATCTATTTTTTATGGTTTGTAAATTCATTTTTCTAAGACTTAAGATTTAAAGGCAAATACCTCTCAAAGTAGCCCTGCTCGCTTCAGTTACCTTTACATTTACATAATCACCTGCCGCTACACCACCCTTCTTTGGAAAAATGATCATCTTATTCTGACTATTTCTTCCTTTAAGTTCTTGATCCGATTTTTTAGAAATTCCTTCTACTAGAACTTCAAAAGTCTGACCTATATCTTTCTGGTTTACTTCAAATGCTACTTTACTATATACTTCTATGACTTCACTTAACCGCTTCTTTTTTATTTCTAATAGAATATCATCTTCGTATTTTTTCGCTGCTAAAGTTCCTGGCCTCTCAGAATAAAAAAAAGAATATATCATCGAATAATTGGAATATTCGACTATGCTCAAAGTATCCTTATGTTCTTCTTCTGTCTCAGTACAAAATCCAGTAATTATATCTGTACTTATAGCGCAATCCGGAATAACCTCATATATGCGATCTACTTTTCCCATATACCATTCTCTATCATAAGTTCGATTCATCAGATCGAGTATTCTACTATTTCCTGATTGTACTGGGAGATGTATGTAATTGCAGATATTGTGATGATCTCTAATAGCATAAAGCACATCATCAGTGATATCCTTAGGATGTGAAGTTGAGAATCTTACTCTAAGTAGAGGACTAACCTCTGCGACCATTACAAGTAACTGAGCAAATGACACTTTCTCTCCATTTTCTGGATTCTCCCATTTATATGAATCCACATTTTGACCAAGAAGAGTCACCTCTTTATATCCTTGATCTACCATGTCTCTTGCTTCGGCAACTACTGTAAACGCATTTCTACTTCGTTCTCTTCCTCTAGTAAAAGGCACCACACAGAAGGAGCACATGTTGTCGCATCCTCTCATAATACTTATGAATCCAGAAATGCCATTAGTATCTAATCGCATAGGAGCAATATCAGCATATGTTTCCTCTTTGCTCAAAAAGACATTTACACCTTTTTCTCCTTCTTCAGCACCACTGATAAGGTTAGGTAAATCTCTGTAAGCATCAGGTCCTACAACCATGTCTACCAATCTTTCCTCCTCTAAAAACTTCTTTTTCAATCGCTCGGCCATACATCCCAAAACACCAACTAGAGCTCCTTTTTTCTTATTTTTTTCAAAAATTCTAAGACGCTGCCTAACATTGTATTCTGCTTTCTCCCTAATACTACATGTGTTAACAAGTATTAGATCTGACTCTTCCATCACTTTGGTAGAGCTATAACCTTCTGAGGATAAAATAGAGGCAACAATCTCTGAATCACTAAAATTCATAGCACAGCCATAACTCTCAATGTAGAACTTCTTTTGAGCATCAGAGTTAACCATTTCCAGGATTTCTCCCTGACGTTCTTCACCAAGTGGGGTATTATGACGGCCAGTATCGAGATCTAATTTTACACCTTCTAGTGTAGGATTATCATTGTACATATTTGCGATCAATTTTTCATCTCTAGGTCAATGATCAACAGTTAAATGTTTCAATGACCCATTACAAAAAAGGATAACAAAAATAAGAAATAAATAAGTGGTATGTGACAGAATGTCAGTCATACTACAGAGAAGGCACATTTGCACATTGTGTTAAATAATATCCATAAGTCGAAAATAAAAAGGAGGGACTGACTGTACTTTAAACTCTATACCATTTTCTTCTATCTTTTGAGTTACAGCTTCCCAATCTGTCATTTTCTGATCTGCTCCATACAAAGACCTATACTTGCATGGCTTTCACCAACAATTTAATTTTGATTATCTACCTTTTTCCGTATGTTGAATCTCAATCGAGATATTAAAGAATAAGAGAAGACAAATCAATGGAAATTACACCAAAAAAGGGTTTTCAGGGACTGGTTGAAAACTGGCAAAGTGATTTAATTGCAGGTATCAGTGTTGCATTAATTGCATTGCCATTGTCTTTGGGTATAGCACTGGCAGCTGGTGCACCTGCTATGTCTGGGATTTTATCAGCTATTGTAGGTGGTGTGGTTACCACATTATACCGAGGTGGACATATTTCAGTTAATGGTCCAGCTAAAGGAGTGATTGCAGTCATACTTTTGGGTATCGCAATATTAGATGATGGCTCAGGACAAGCATTTAATTATGTGTTGGCAGCTGTAGTTGTTTCTGGTGCTATTCAAGTATTATTGGGAATATTAAAATTGGGTCGATTAGCGGACATCTTCCATTCTTCGGTGATTCATGGTATTCTGGCAGCCATCGGTATTATCATTTTTGCGAAACAAATCCATGTTGCCATGGGTACCTATTCTGATAGTCCGAGCATTATCCAAAACCTCATTGATGCTATACTATACTTACCTCAAGCCAATCCTTTCGTAGTAATAATTGCTTTAGCAGGATTGCTCTTATTATTGTTTCACTCCAAAATAAGTAATCGGTTTTTCCATATTTTGCCTCCTCCAATGTGGGTCATTGCCCTTTCCATTCCATTTGTTTATGTTTTCAATTTCTTTGACGAACATACCCTTTCATTCTTAGGAAAGGCATATGAAGTAGGGCCTAGTCTTCTCCTAGATATTCCAGATAATATTATGGATTCGATAATGCATCCAAATTTTGGTAAAATTAACACCATTGAATTCTGGACAACTGTATTATCTATTTTGATTATCACAAGTATTGAATCATTAGCCATTGCTAAAGCAGTTGACAAAATTGACCCTTATAAGCGAAAGACAGATTTGAATAAGGATTTGACAGGTATTGGATTGAGTACTATGGTAGCTGGTTTGATAGGAGGTTTACCAATTATTGCTGTCATCATTCGAAGTACGGTCAATATCCATAATGGGGCGAAAACAAAGTGGTCTAATATGTATCAAGGGCTCTTGTTGTTACTTTTCATTGTGGTATTGAGTCCAATAATGAGGCAAGTACCACTTTGTGCATTTGCTATTCTACTCGTTTACACTGGATTTAAATTGGCTTCTCCTGCAGTATTCAAACAAGTATATAATCAAGGAATAGAGCAATTAATATTTTTTACTGGTACTATGGTTTTAACCCTTTATACTAATTTACTAATTGGCTTACTTGGTGGGTTACTACTGGCAATGATCAGTCACATGCTATTAGCGAAGGTGTCCATACCTAGATTTTTTAATATGGTTTATAATTCCGGTACAAATTTGATTTCTAAATCGGATGGCAGTTACGATTTAAAAATTAAAGGGATTGCTAACTTTTTGGGCATCCTAAAAATCGATAAACTAGTAGCCCAGATTCCTTCTGGGGCAGATGTAAAAATTGATCTATCAGAAACAAGATTGGTGGGCATGACTTATATGGACTACCTAGTGGATTACTTAATAATGCAAAAAGATACGGGTGGTGAGGTCATAATAAAAGGATTGGATTCTCATGTTTCATCATCTACTCATAATAGAGCTTTAAAAATTTCTTTGAACAGTTCTGCACCTAAATTATCGCCTCGTCAATCTCGATTACAAAATTTAGCAAATGAAAATGATTACCAATACACTAATAAAGTAGATTGGGATACTATATATCTTAAGAAGTTTCACTTTTTTGAAATTAGACCAATCGAACGCAAATCAAATTGCCTCAAAGGAACATTTAAAAATTTGAATGTGTCTTGGGAAATTGCGGATGTAACCTTCAACGAAGGTGCAGCATTCTCAGCTGAATCGTTTAATACGACTCTAATGGTCTTAAAACTGAATAAAAGAATACCTATTTTCACAATGGAAAAAGAAGGAGTATTTGAAAAAATATTTGATCGAGTTATGGCATTTACAGGCTATAAGGATATTGATTTTGAGATGTATCCAAATTTTTCAAAGAAATTTCTAATTATGGGTAATAACGAGTCTGAAATACGATCATTTTTTACAGATGAAATCATCAGATTTTTCGAAAATCATCAGATTTATCATTTAGAAAGTAATGGAGAAGGATTAGTCATTTTTGATAAAATCAAGTTGGCAAGAACAGATGAAACCATTGCATTTATAGATTATGGAAAAGAATTGGCCATTCTTTTAGATGGAACAGCAACGTAATAATTTTTCAATTTAAGTCATGTAAAAGAATCCATTTATCTGATCAAATTGTAGCCTTGCGTAAAAATA
>DKPS01000211.1:25958-33701 GCA_002471345.1 Saprospiraceae bacterium UBA7328 | reverse complement strand
GTCTTTATGACCAATACCAAACAGAACAGGATTAATAGGTGCTTCCGAGGTTGTGTTTCTTATTTCGAAATGAAGATGTGCACCAAAGCTATTGCCACTGTTTCCCATATAACCCAGAATATCACCTTGTTTTATTTTCAATGCATTTGGTGGTGGGATTTGATCTATTTCGGATTTTTTTGTGGCAATCCTTACTTTATCAATATAATCTTCGATCGTTGAGTTAAAAGAATCCATATGGGCATAAACAGAGGTATATCCACAAGGGTGATCCAGATAAATCGCTTTTCCATAACTGTCTGGGGTTATTCTAATGCGAGAAATGTATCCATCTCCAATTGCAACTAAAGCATCCTTTCCAGACCCATGGTATGGCTTAATATCAACACCACTATGAAAATGAGTAGATCTTGGTTCACCGAAGGAGCCAGATGACAGGATCTGATGCTTGACCGGAGATACAAAAAGACAAGAGTCTTTCTGAGCATTGAGAGTAATATTCTGAAAAGCAAATGCGAAAATGATCATTTGCAAAGGCCATATCTTCCTAGATATAATGAGACGAAAACAATAAATAAAAGGATTTAACAAATTTTACTTAACTATATTAAACAAATAAGTGTATTGAAGGTGACTTATAGTTATGATCATACATAAAATACAGATACCTTTGCCCGAACTTTATTGACTACTCTTCGTTATTAACTTTTCATTTTAGAAGTGATCAACAAATAAACGCAATAGGTTTTAAAATAATCTGATGAAATCAAGAAAAATATATTTAGATAATAATGCTACTACTCCATGTGACCCACGCGTAGTAGATACTATGCTTCCATACTTTTACGAAAAGTCTGGAAATGCGGCCAGTCGAAATCATCCTTTTGGGTGGGAGGCTGAAGAAGGTGTAGATTATGCAAGGGAACAAGTAGCTAATCTTATAGGTGTATCTGAAAAGGAAATTATTTTCACATCAGGTGCGACAGAGTCGGACAACCTTGCTCTAAAAGGTGTATTTGAAATGTATAAAAGAAAAGGTAACCACATTATTACCTTGAAAACAGAACACAAAGCAGTTCTTGACTCTTGTGACAAGATAGAAAAGATGGGCGGAGAAGTTACCTATCTTGATGTAGAACGAGATGGACGAGTTGATCTTAAAAAACTTGAAGCTGCTATAACAAGTTCAACAGTTCTTGTTTCAATAATGTGGGCAAATAATGAAACTGGTGTTATCCAGCCAATGAAAGAAATTGGTGAGATATGTGAAAAACATGGAGTTCTTTTCATGAGTGATGCTACACAAGCAGTAGGAAAAATTCCTGTAAAACCAAAAGAGGTTGGAGTTCACTTAATGGCGTTTACGGCACATAAGATGTATGGACCTAAAGGAGTTGGGGCTCTATTTGTAAATAGGAAGAATCCTAGAGTAAAAGTGACAGCGCAGATGGACGGTGGCGGCCATGAAAGAGGAATGAGATCTGGCACTTTGAATGTTCCTGGGATTGTAGGGCTAGGAAAGGCGTGCGAAATTGCAGATCAGGAAATGTTGAAAGATGCTGCCAGGCTCAGTAAAATGAGAGATAGATTAGAATCTGAATTGTGCAAGATTGAGGAGACTTATATAAATGGAAATGTAGATCACAGAATGCCTCATGTGACCAATATATCCTTTAAGCATTTAGAGGGCGAAGGGCTTATGATGACCTTTAATCAGAACATTGCTGTATCTTCCGGATCAGCATGTACTTCAGCATCACTTGAACCTTCTTATGTACTTATTGCGTTAGGACTAGGAGATGACTTGGCACATTCATCTATTAGATTTAGTCTGGGTAGATTTACGACTGATGAAGAAATAGATATAGCAATAGATATGCTCTCTAAAGGAGTAAATCATATGAGAGACTTAAGTCCAATTTGGGAAATGTACAAAGAAGGAGTGGATTTGGACTCTGTAGAGTGGAGTGAACACTAAGATTAGCATTAATTGACGAATAGTCGTTTAATGACTAAATTTGAAAATATAATTAGACCAATACAAATTCTTACAAAATGGCATATTCAGAAAAAGTATTAGATCATTTTAAGAATCCTAAGAATGTAGGAACTCTTGATAAGAGTAAAAAGAATGTAGGCACAGGACTGGTGGGAGCACCGGAATGTGGTGATGTCATGAGATTACAAATAGAAGTAGATGAAGCTACTAATGTGATCAAAGATGCGAAATTCAAAACATTCGGATGTGGATCAGCAATTGCATCTTCTTCTTTGGCTACAGAGTGGCTTAAAGGGAAGTCAATAGATGAAGCTGCTAGCATTGATAATATGGATATTGTAGAAGAGTTAGCTCTTCCTCCGGTGAAAATTCACTGTTCTGTATTAGCAGAAGATGCGATAAAAAGTGCTATCGCAGACTTTAGGACTAAAAATGATATCACAGTGGACGAAGCCGAAACTGTGGCCCACTAATTTTTAATTAAATCAATACTTCATGTTATTCGTAGCTAACACAGCAAAGGATAAAATTGGTGAATTGATGAATGGTCAATCACTAGAGCAAGATTACTTTGTAAGAGTTTCAGTAACTAGTGGTGGTTGTTCAGGATTGACCTACGAGATGAATTTTGATAATGAATCTAAAGAAGGAGATCAAGTATTTGAAGATAATGGTGTCAAAGTAGTGACGGATCTTAAAAGCTTTCTTTATTTATGTAACACTACACTAGAATTTAGTGGAGGATTGGAAGGGAAAGGTTTCTATTTTAATAACCCAAATGCCGCTAGAACATGTGGCTGCGGTGAAAGCTTTGCAGTATAAATTATTGTAACGCTCTTATTATAAGAAAAAGAAAGGCCGCTATAATAATTATTGTAGCGGCTTTCTCATGTGACGTATTAAAATAACTCTACTTTAATAACTTCTAAATTTTTCTAAAGTTGCCTTACGCTTCCACCTGAGCTCTTTTTCTTTTTCAAGGATTCAGGATTTCCTTTGTATTTAATACTCCCACCGCTACTTACTTTAGCATTAAGACCATCTTTTGCCCACACTCTTATACTTGCTCCAGAACTAGCAGAAGCTTCTACATTACCAGCTTCTAAATCGGCGCCTTTAATTCTAGCACCTGAACTTACACTTGCATCAAAAGTACCGCATTCGCCCGAAAGCGAAATAGTCGAACCCGATGAAGCATCAGCCTCAATATCAGTGCCATCAACATCTAGATTTATTGATGCACCACTTGAAGCATCTAGTTCTATATCATCATTGGAAATAGTATTATCTGAGGTAACATGAGCACCAGAACTTGCTGAAATCTGTTCAAGATTTTTATAAGTTAGCCTTACATCTACTTTTCTTTTGCGATTTTTCCACCAGTTTGATCCCCATTTATTTCCCTTCACTTTTACTGTCAATTTTCCACCTTCTACTTTAGTTATTATTTCATCGAGTTCAATATTATCGACATCTATTTCTGCCTCGTTTGAACTACCCTGAACCAGAATAAGATTTATTCCAGTTGCAACTGAGACCGAAGAAAAATTATTTAAATCACGAACTTCGTGATCCTTCGCTTCCAGAATATATAAACTGCTGGAAAGCACTAAAGTGATGATAACATTTAAAATTGTGGCCTTTTTCATTTTGTTTTAAATTTAGTAAGAGAAGCCCCCTTTATGACGGTGGCGACTTTCTCATGTGACGTATTATAATAATTCCATTTTTAGGTTCGAGTGAGAATTTAATTTTTTCTAACACTGCCTCCTGTACCTTTCTTTTTTCTTACATCTGGATCACCTTTGTATCTGACTTCTCCTCCCGTATTGGCTTTAGCAAACAAGCTCTCGGTAGCCCATACTTGGATTTCTGAACCTGTGCTGGCTTTTGCCTCTACAGTAGCTGCTTCTAGGCCTGAACTTTTGATGCCTGCACCTGTGTTTACAATTGCCTCTAGAGCATTGCACTCTCCTGTTAACTTGATAAATGCACCAGTAGAAGCACTGGCTTCTACTTGGTTACCTTCAATATCTAATTCCATACTTGCTCCACTTGAAGCATGAAGATCAAGGTGTTCATTTGTTAATGTATGACTAGAATTTAGTGATGCTCCAGAACTTGCTGATACTTGTTTTAGGTCTGTATATGTCAGAGTTACATCAATTTTGACTTTCCTCTTTTTGTTAAAATTTATATTCCAACCTTTTACTTTTACTATAAGTTTATTCCCATCTATTTTGGTAAGGACATCGTCCAGATCAATATTAGTAGCTTCAATCTCTGCTGAATTTTTATCTCCAGGAACTAGGACAAGATTTATTCCGGTGGCCACTGAAAGTTTAGAGAATTCTTCCAGATTTCTGACCTCTGTCTCTAATGTAGGAAAAGCCCATGTTACTGACGAAAGGATTATAAAGAGGAAAAGATTTAGGAATGTCACCTTTTTCATTTTTTGACGTATTTGTTATTAATGAGTTATCTAAAAAATGAAAAGTTGCATGGAGTATCAATTAATATCTACAAATGACCTCATATTATTGATCTAGGGCTCACTCTATAGCACAGAAGAAAGTTCTTTCACATAAGTATCAAGATGTTCTTGTTTTGACTTTAATCGGTATTGCATCACCCATCTTGGGTGAGGGAGAGGTACTATTTTTTTGAAAAATTGATGTTCTTTATTGAGCTCATTCATAAATTTTAGATTTTTCCCTTTACCCATGCAAAAGGCAACATCATCTAAACAACCGAATTCTTTTTGACTTTGAATATTGTCTATTATGTGTGACTTTACCTTTTGATATAAGATAGTATCATCGTAATAATTATAATTTTTTCCATCTTTTGTAAAGCCCAAAGGACAAATGGAGGTAATGTAGAAATTTGAATAAAATTCCTTTGGACCTCCTAATTCATTGATGAAGTCATAAACAAAAATTGCTGATAGTTCATTTTTCTTTTTGAAATTATTTGTAATACCACAGATGCTTTGAATGATCAATGGGTCTGTAAATGGTACACCGGTTACACCAGCTCCAAATCTGCCTGGGTTGATGCCAAAAAGAAAGTGACGTGAGTAAGAGTCGTCAAAATACTTGAAGTAAAAATCTGAAAATACATTTTGTACTAAAGGATCATCAAAAGGGTAAATCAATTGAACATTTAGAGGAAGCTTCCAATCTGATGATAGATTAAAATGATAGTCTACAACCTTTTGACCAAATGTAGAATGTTTTGCCAAGATATAATGTTTTTCTAAAAAAAATGAGAATTTTCTGAAGGAATACCTTTAACTCGAAATATAGAGATTGTGTTTTACTTAAAAATAAATAGGCACCTTATCTGCTTAAGTCTTCTATATCTTTCTATTCTAATGTATGAATAGCATTTTCTCACAATTTTTTTTTGGATCATAGCATATGCACACTGATTGCACAATTGGTATGATTTTATCGGTAGAATTGAATATTGAAATTGTATTTAAGATTAGACAATACATATCACATGTATACTCGGTTATTTTGATCATCTGCATAATATACTAATGCAAATGCAGTCGTTTGAAAAACTCAAAGAGCAGAGGAATATTAGTCTTTTGTGAAATGTTTGGCTATTATTTTTTTTTGCGTTCGAAAATATTCATTCTTTATTACACAGAATGTTCAATATGGAAAATCTAGATTGACAGAATTCGTATTACATTGAAATCATTGACTTGGAAACAATAACTTCATAATGGATCTTTATTTAAGATAAATGCGTTAAATAGATGTGAAATAAGGTTTATAGAATGAAAGGAATACTACTAACCCTAATTTTCTCTGCACTGTTGGGCTATCAAAATAGACTTCAAACCACTATTATTTTGATCAATGGTGAAGCAAACCTTGTAGTACTAGATGATTTGGCATTTATTGTAGAAGTTTTACAACCTGTGCCTTACTATTTTAATTCAGGACTTAGCCATGAGGAAATAGTAAAAGGATTGATAGAACAAAAAGAAAGTAATAACAAAAACTTTTATGCCAAAAATGAGGACAGATTTGTTCCATTAGCAGAAGTAGATGTATTAGATAATGCTGAATTTATAAGATTCTTACCATCAAAAGCTTTACTCAATAGAGTAGCAGTTTCTAGAATCCGACATATTGCTGAGGATTATCAAAGTGGCGGAATTGAAGAAATAAACTTGACCATCATTTATAAAAACACCTCAGTATCAGAATTGCTTACTGATAATAGACTCAATTCTGTAAGGGATCTTTTGATAGCATTTGGCGTGGATCATGTGGCAATCAAAATGCAAAAGAAAATGAGAAATCAATACGATAACAACCCATTTGTACGGGTAGCTTATAAGAAGAAAGTGAGGTGATTTTTAATAAATTATTCATTGCAGGATACTTATAGTAAAGTAGATCTAATTACTTTATATCTTGTAGAATTGAATATCTTGCCTATTTAGTCCAAAACATTAGAACCTGAGATAAGATGCCTGAATTTTGTCATCTCCATTGCCATACCCATTTTTCACTGCTTGATGGTGCTTCGCATCTCGGACCTCTAATGGATAAGGCTAAAGCGGATGGTCAGAAGGGACTCGCTATGACCGATCATGGAAATATGTTTGGTGCTTTCAAGTTTGTTTCAGAAGCTAAAAAACGTGATCTCAAGGCCATAATAGGTTGTGAGTTTTATTTGGTGGAGGATCGACATATTAAGTCATTTCAAAAGTCATTGGGCCAAAGAGATGTACGTTACCATCAGTTATTATTGGCTAAAAATGCTCAGGGATATATCAATCTATCCAAGCTATGTTCATTAGGGTATATAGACGGACAATATGGGAAGTTTCCACGAATTGATAAGGAATTAGTACTTCAATATCATGAAGGACTTATTGCCACGAGTTGTTGCCTTGCTGCGGAAATACCAAGAGCTATTCAATCAGGAAATCTGGAATTGGCTGAGGAAAAACTGAAGTGGTGGTTGGACTTGTTTCAAGAAGATTTCTATATCGAGATTATGCGGCATCGAGGATTAGAAAAGCTGAATAATACGGATTTGAGTCAGGAAGATGTCAATCAACAGCTTTTGAAATTTGCTGCTAAATATAATATCAAAACTATAGTTTCTAATGACGCTCATTATGTGAATGAGGAAGATTGGAAGATGCACGAAATCTTATTGTGCGTTAATACTGGAACTAAACTTATAGATGAAAATAGGTTTCAGTTTTCAAGTTCTGATTATTACTTGAAATCTCAACAGGAGATGGTTGACATTTTTAAGGACATCCCAGAAGCTGTTGCTAACACTATGGAGATTCTAGATAAAATAGAAACTCCAGAATTAGAACGGGATATTTTGCTTCCTAATTTTCCATTGCCTTCTGGATTTGATAATCAATCAGATTATCTCCGGTTCTTAGTATATGAAGGGGCAAAAATCAAATATGGAGAAATCAGGTCTATTGTTAGAGAACGTATAGATCATGAACTCAACATCATCAAGTCCATGGGGTTTGATGGATACTTCTTGATTGTACAGGATTTCATAAAAGCTGCAAGAGAAATTGGAGTAAGTGTAGGGCCTGGAAGGGGGTCAGCTGCTGGATCTGCTGTGGCCTTTTGCCTTACCATAACAAATGTAGACCCTATAAAGTATAACCTGCTGTTTGAAAGGTTCCTCAATCCAGAAAGGATATCAATGCCTGATATTGATATTGATTTTGATGATGA
>DKPS01000211.1:0-25654 GCA_002471345.1 Saprospiraceae bacterium UBA7328 | reverse complement strand
ATTGATTTTGATGATGAAGGAAGGCAAAAGGTCATTGATTGGGTAGTTGATAAATATGGTAAAAACCAAGTGGCTCAGATTATCACCTTCGGTACTATGGCTGCTAAATCTTCAATAAAAGATGTAGGTCGAGTCATGTCTCTTCCTTTAGATGAGACAAGTAAAATTGCAAATCTTGTTCCGAGTAGACCTGGTACAAAACTTCGAAAAATATTTGGAAGCAATAAAGATGAACTCAAAAAAGATTGGCAAGGAGATGATCTGTCGAATATTAATAAATTACTTGATGTAGAGAAACAGAAAGACCTTGAAGGTGATGTAGTAAAAATTGCGCAAAAACTAGAGGGCACAGTAAGAAATGTTGGTATACATGCCGCAGGAGTGATTATAGCTCCCGATGATATCACCCAATATATTCCGGTTTGTACATCAAAGGAGTCAGATCTATTGGTAACTCAATTTGATGGAAGCATTGTAGAAGATGCTGGCATGTTAAAGATGGATTTCCTAGGCCTTAAGACTTTATCAATAATAAAGGATTGTATTGAGAATATAGTGAAGCGACATGGTGAGTCCTCCCGAATTGATGTAGACGAAATTCCTTTAGATGACGAATTGACTTTTGAGCTTTTTCAGAGGGGTGATATGATAGGGGTTTTCCAGTTTGAGTCAGATGGTATGCGAAAATATCTCAGAGAACTGAAGCCTACTGGAATTGAAGATCTAATTGCGATGAATGCCTTATATCGCCCTGGTCCCATGGATTACATTCCATCCTTTGTAAAAAGAAAGCACGGTCAGGAAAAAGTAGAGTATCCTCATGAATGGCTAGAAGATATCCTCAAACCGACTTATGGTATTATGGTTTATCAAGAGCAAATCATGCAGACTGCCCAAATAATGGCTGACTATACTCTTGGTAAAGCGGATATGCTCAGAAGAGCGATGGGGAAAAAGAAGATCAAGGAGATGGAAAAGCATCGAGAAATCTTCAAAGAGGGGGCAGGAAAAAAAGGTGTGGCTGAAAGTCAAGCCAATGAGATTTTCGATATAATGGAAAAGTTTGCAGCTTATGGATTTAATAGATCACATGCAGCGGCCTACTCACTTGTAGCCTATCATACAGCTTACCTAAAGGCCCATTACCCTGCGGAGTTTATGTCATCGGTACTCACTCATAATAAGCAAAACATTGAAAAACTCAATTTCTTTCTAAGAGAAAGCAAAAGAATGGGAATACCTGTATTGGGCCCAGACATAAATGAAAGCGATCTCAATTTTATTGTAAATGCAAATGGAGCTATCAGATTTGGATTGTCTGCTCTTAAAGGGGTTGGTGAAGGCCCCGTATCAGAAATTTTGGCTAATAGAATTACCGATGGCCCTTTTAATAGTATTTATGATATGTGCAGAAGACTCAATCTTCGCACAGTTAATAAAAAGTGTTTGGAAAGCCTTGTATATGGTGGAGCCTTGGACACCTTCCAAGGTGTAGAGCGGTCTCAATATTTTGCAGAAAGTGGAAAATACGACACGGCGCTAGAGCATGCTTTAAAGTATGGTAACCTTTATCAGAGCCAAAAGCAATCTATGCAGAATTCTCTTTTTGGCGACATGACTAATGAGTTCTTGGATGAACCCCCGCTTCCTCAAGTACAGAAGTGGAGTAAAATTGAAAAGCTGAAAAAGGAGAAGGACGTTACTGGAATTTTTATTTCAGGGCACCCATTGGATGAATACAGGATAGAGATGAGTACTTATACTACTTGTACTCTTGAGGATTCTAAAATTAGAATGGATACTGCTCTTAAATTAGCAGGGCTTGTTACAGATTGCTTTCATGGAACAAATCAGAGGGGAAATGGATATTGCAAATTCACCCTTCAGGATTATGACGGAACGGAGTCCTATAGCCTTTATGGTGAGAATTATAACAAATTCAACTCACTAATAATCACTGGAGCTGTACTTTTCATAGAAGGTCAATACAGTAGAGGGTATAATTCTGACAATTATTTTTTCAGATTAGCTAATGTGAAGTTGTTAGAGACTATTGGAGTAGCCTTGACTAAGTCAATAACACTTGAAATGCCATTACTCAATTTAAATAATAAAATTACAGAATCTCTGTCCGCTTTGATTTCCGAGAGAAACGGCAATCACCAATTAAAAATTTTAGTCACTGATGACCAAAAATTGGCTGATGTAACTTTTATCGCACAAGAAGGGAAAGTGAATATTACAAGTGAATTCATTGATGAAATAGAAAAAATTGGCTTGAGATATAAGATCAATTAATTAACGTCTAAAAGTCCTTGAAACAGATTGATTCCATCCTAAAACATTGAGATTGGCTCTGCGTTATTATCTCATGCACTATTTTTTGAAATTTCTTATTAGCACCTTTGTCATTTTATGCTTTCATTCAGAAATGCTTTCTCAAAATGTGCGAGTGTATGATACCTATGAAGAATTTGAACACCTTTTGAATCAAGATGATGACAAAATTCATGTCGTCAATTTTTGGGCAACATGGTGTGGACCATGCGTAAGAGAGATGCCCTATTTTGAAGAATTGAATCAAAAGCTAGGAGATAAAGGAGAAGTGATATTAGTGTCTTTGGATTTTGGGTCTCTGCTAAATACGAGAGTTAAGCCTTTTTTAAAAAAGAAAGAAATCAAATCAAAAGTTGTGCTTCTTGATGATCCAGATTCTAATACATGGATTGATCTTATAGACCAGACTTGGTCAGGAGCAATACCTGCCTCTATTTTTTATAAAGGAGATAAAAAAATATTTCTGGAACAGGAATTTCATTCTCTAGAGGAATTGGAAAATATAATTTCATCATTATAAATCTTAAATATCATTAAAACACTATTTGGACTTCTTACTGTGGCTATAGGCTTGATCCTCATGTCTTTCACTGCAGTTGGAGATGGTTACAAAGTAGGCGACATCGCAACAGATTTTGATCTTGTTGCCACTAATGGAGATAATATCAGCTTAAGTAATTATACTGATGCCGATGGATACATTGTCATATTTACATGCAATAGTTGCCCTTATTCTGTCCTTTATGAAGACAGGATAATAGAGTTACATAACAAATGGGCAGATAAAGGCTTTCCAGTGATCGCAATAAACCCGAATGATCCTGAAATGAAGCCTGCTGATAGTTTTGAAAAGATGAAGGTCAGAGCTTCAGAAAAATCATTTCCGTTTCCTTATGCATTTGATGATGGGCAAGAAGTATTTCCAGTTTATGGTGCTACGCGTACACCTCATGTTTATGTATTAAATAAGAGTAAAGAGGTAAAGTATATTGGAGCTATTGATGATAGTGCCCGTGATGCAGGAGCAGTTCAGATGAATTATATCGACAATGCTGTGAACGCGATCAAGTCAGGCACAAGTCCTGATCCTAGTTTCACAAAAGCAATAGGATGCTCTATTAAATATCGAAAAGCATAAAAGTTAATAAGAAAGAATAGAGTGCTTCATAGGAATTGATTTTTATGAAGCACTTCTTTTTAAAAGACAAAGCAAATGAGAATCTTAATGGTCTGTCTAGGAAATATCTGTAGATCACCACTTGCTGAGGGTATTTTGAAGTTGAAAGTAAGACAGAATAATTTGGATTGGAAGGTAGATTCTGCAGGTACAAGTGGTTGGCATGAAGGTGACTTACCGGATAAAAGATCAATTGAAATAGCCGCAAAGAATGGATTGGACATTACAGATCAGAGGTCTCGAAAGTTTGTTCGTGCAGATTTTGAAGATTTTGATTTAATTCTAGCAATGGACAGTTCGAATTATCAGAATATTTTGGCCCTAGCTCAAAATGAATCAGACAAAGACAAAGTAAAACTCATACTTAATTACGCTTATCCAGATCAAAATAGAGCTGTTCCAGATCCTTATTATGATAATGGATTTCCAAGAGTATACACAATGTTAGAAAAAGCATGTCAAGATATAGTTCAGACATACGTTTAAACTAATAATTGTCGTTTTTGAATTGTCCATGAAAGTTTTACTTATCATCATCTTTGCCTGTTTTCTTTCTCACAGTGTATTCTCTCAGTTGCCTCCTAAAACAATAAGTCGTATAACCATGGAAATCAATAAAGTGAGGACTAATGGAATCAGATGCGGAAATACCCGAATGCCACCAGTTCACAAAATTTATTGGAAAGAAGAGTTGTATGGAGTTTCTTTAGATTATGCTACTTATATGAATGATCATAAACATTTTGCTCATGTTTCTAAAGAAGGGGAAGATGCAGGAATGCGATTGGATAATATAGGTTACAATTGGAGATTTGTCGGAGAGAATATTGCCGTGGGGCAATATGATTTTCCAGAAGTATTAGAGGATTGGATAGAAAGCGAATCCCATTGTAAGATGCTCATGAGCAAAGACATGCATCATTTTGCCGTTGCACGAAATGAAAAGTACTGGGTACAGACCTTTGCAACACCTATGAGACAATAAAATATTATGGCCTATTGAGTTCTAAATACTTTTGTCCTACTGGTACATGTTCCAATAAATATTGTGTCATTTTGGTATAGAGATGTCGAGTGGTATTTTCTCCTTCATGAATGCCATGGGAGCGATTTGGATAAGACATCATATCAAATTGTTTGTTGTGCTTTATCAGCTCATTGATGAGTAATTCAGCGCTTTGATAATGAACATTATCATCAGCAGTACCATGTACAAGTAATAGATCCCCTTCTAGATCTTTGGCATATGTAATAGGAGATCCTTTGATAAAATCTGCTTTATTTTCTTGTGGAAGCCCCATATATCTCTCTTGATAGATGTTATCATATACCAATTGGTTAGAGACTGGTGCTACAGATATTCCTGTTTTATAAATGTCTGGATATCTAAACATCTGATTTAGAGTCATAGATCCTCCTCCACTCCAGCCCCAAACTGCAGTACGGTCAGAATCAATAAAACCCCATTTGAGGACTTCTCGGGCTGCATCAGCTTGATCATCACTGTTGATTGTTCCTATTTTTCTATAGATACTTTTGCGCCATTCACTCCCTTTGAGGCAAGGAGTTCCTCTGTTATCCATGTCGATTATGATGTAACCCTTTTGTGCTAATAGTATATTCCACATTCCGATCCAAGAGTCTTGTGCCACCATTCCCCAAGGTTCGCCATAGACATGAAAAATTACAGGATATTTTTTGTTTTTATCAAAGTTGGGTGGCAAAATCATTCTGCCATCAGTTTCAAGTTCGTCACTTATGGGTACCGAGAAGAACTCTACAGCAGGCATGGCCAATTCTGCTATTTTTTTACGTAATTCTATATTTTCTTCTAGTACTCTTAATGTCCGGTGATCAGGTAGAGATATTAAATGAGTCTGACTTGGGTATAATGCTGAACTAAAGGTGTGAATAGCATATTTCCCATTTGGTGAAATGTTATAATTATTGATTCCCGAATATCTATTTGGAGTAATTTTTCGAGCAGATTGTCCCCCTTCCAAACTGGTGCGATATAGAAATCTTTGTGTGGTATTATCAGGAGAGGCCATGAAAAACACCTCTCTTTTGTATTGTCCTTTAAGTGAAGCTACATCATATTCTCCATTAGAAATCATCACTTTCTTTTTGGAATCCGTATTTATTTTATAAAGTGTTCGCCATTTATCTTCGGTCATTCTTAGAAAAGATTCTCCATTGTCTGTCATGGTCAGATCATTAGCAGACCAGCCAGAAGCACTAGGGTCAGGGTAATAAATATCTACCCAAGTTTCCTCTTTTTCTTCATATATGAGATCTATGCTTTTTGAATCAATATTGTATTTCCAAACTTTGAGATGATTCTGTTTCCTATTAAGCTGCTGAATCATAAGCTCCTTACTATTGATCCACTGAAGTCCAGGTATATAGTTTTGTACACGATCTCCAGGTACTGGTATCCATTCTGTTGTGTTATCATTCTTATTGATGAACCCGACTTTACAAGATGAAGGATCATCACCTACTTTGGGATATTGTAATGGTATAGGCACACTATATATGGAGTCTGTGTTATTGATCATATAATGAGTACCAATGCTACTCGCATCAAGTTGCCAATATGCAATATGATTTCCATCTGGACTCCATCGAAAACCATCTCTACAGCCGAACTCTTCTTCATATACCCAATCAAATGTGCCATTAATTACATCACCTGTTCCATCTCTGGTAAGCTCATTGACCTCACCATTACTCAATTCTTCTACATAAAGATTAAAATCTTGAACATAGGCCACATATTTGTTGTCTGAGGAAAATTTAGCGAACATCAATGATGATGATGGAAACTTCGCTCCAAGCTGGGTGAGCTTTTTTGATTCTCTATCATATACATAGTAGTCTCCTTTGGTATTGGCCCTCCATACCCTGCTGCTGTTGGTGAAGATTAAGATTCTTGATTCATCATCTGAGAATGAGAAGTTTTCTATAAAAAGAGGGTCATTATTAACACTTGCATCCTTTCCTTCTAATAAAATACTCTTCTTTCCAGATTTGGAGTCAAATTTGACAATGTCATTTGTTTTATCATCATTACGTTGAATGGAAGCATAGGCATCACCGTTATCAATCCATTGTATAGGGGGAATGGGTGATGATTTAAACTCATTAGAATTGTAAATTCTATCTATTGTAAGTAGAGAATCAGTACTATTTTGACTTAGTCCGATCAGGAAATTACATAGACAAAGAGCTATAACCAGAAGTGTGCTTTTCATAATCATTTATTGATTTTGAAAAGTACTCAAATCCGATCAGATGACTAGAATATCAAGATGAATAGTATGATTAATTGATGAAAGTCTATCCTTTACTTGGTTTTCTATCATTGGGACCAAGTTTCATCTGCATACCATTATTAATGGTGAAACCATGTCTGCCTTCTAATACAATAGCGGTCCCATTACTTCTAAGTAACCATTCTTTAGGCTGGATATCTTCTTGGTCATCAAGCATGATTAGAGCATCGTCATCGAGACGGTAGTGATATATGCCAGTACCATTTACATCATCGTAATATCCGTATGAATAAGTAAAATTATCTTCAAATTTTAGCCACTGACCTAAGAGCCTATCTGGATGTACCATTTCCTTACCATTAAAAAAGCCTGCCCATGTCCAGTAAGTTTGAGTAACCATAGCCATTGGATTTGGATGTGTTCCTTTTCTATGTTGGATAAGTGATTCGGCTTCTCGTCTAACATCAGAAACAGATGCATAGTCACCTTTCTTTTTAACATTAATGGGCATTTCAGGGCCTGCAACGATTGCTAAAGCATTGGGGTTGGATGTGGCTTTTTTAGAAGAGTCTCCACAAGCAAATAAAAGTCCTAAAGTCACAATGAATGCCACAGTACGATATATCTTCATGATTAGTTTTTAATTATAATTTGCAATAGAATATGTTCAGAACATGTCTATAAACGAATACATTGACAAATTTATTCAAAATCAAGGCTTTATTGATCAAAAAGTCAAAATATTACTTGCAGTGAGTGGTGGATTGGACAGTATGGTCATGCTGCATGTGATGAGTTCCACAGATGTAGAAATAGGAGTAGCTACAATTAATTATAAATTACGTGAACATTCTGATATAGAATCTCAAATGGTAGTAGATTATTGTTCGTCACAAAAACTACCACTTCATCTATATGAATGCGCTCTAGACGAACAAAAATCGATGATCTCTTCAAATCTTCAGGAAAAGGCAAGAAATATCAGATATGAATATTTTGATCATATTTTAAAAGAAAATGGATACACGCATCTGATGACTGCACATCATAGAGATGATACAATTGAGGGATTATTTTTATCCATTAATAGAGGTAGTGGTCTTGATGGAATTAGTGTGATGAAAGAGGTAAAAGGTCATTTGTTAAGACCATTACTGAATTTTTCAAAGTCAGAGTTACTGGAATATGCTAATCTTCATGAAGTATCATATGAGGAAGATGAAAGTAATGCTGGCAATCAGTATGACCGAAATTATATTAGAAATGAGATTATTCCAAAGATTGAAATGAGATTCCCATTTTTTCGATCTTCAGCGCATCTATCATTGTCAAACCTTACTAATGCTGCTAGTCTTCTAAATCATCTAGTTGAATTATCAAAAGACAAATATTTAGAAGAAAATGAAGATGGTATTACTATTAAGTGTTTGGATCAAATTAAAGATTTTCCAGGGGCAAGGACATACTTATTCAAATTGATTAGTCAATATGGATACAACGCTGTTCAAAGTGATGAAATTTTAGAATCTGAGTCAACAGGGGCTTTGTGGAAAAGTGCTTCTCATGTTGCAACAAAGTACCATGACAAATTGATAGTCAAGAATATATGCTCCAGTGAGTTTGATGATATTGTAATTTCACATTCAGGAATTTTTGAAATGTATAATGGGCATAAACTTGAAATTAGCAAACAGAAAAAGGTGCTCTTTGAAAAATCAAAAAGCATAGAATATATAGATGGAGATCTGGTTCAGTACCCATTAACAGTGAGAAGATGGAAGCATGGAGATAGAATGTGCCCTCTAGGAATGAAAGGAAATTCTAAAAAGATACAAGACATTCTCACCGACGAAAAAATAAATAGATTGGACAAAGAAAAATGTTTGGTATTGTGTTCTAAAGATAAAATTATTTGGTTGATGAACATTAGACTTGATAATCGATTTAAAGTAAAGAAAGAAACTACCTCGTTTATGAAATTACAATACAAATTTTGAGTACTTCATGACTAAGAAGTCCAATTATCTCATTCACCCGCAGACAATAATACTATTTCTAGTTTTAGCAGGGATATCTGCATTGTTTCTGGGATTTTCTGGAGCTTATTTATACACTAAGTTTCAAAACGGATTACCTCCTCTTCATATACCTCCTCTTTTTTATTTTAACTCTTTTATCCTTATAGCAAGTAGTATTACATTAATCAAAACCATTCAGGCATTTGAATACGACAATACTTCATTGTTTAAAGTTCTTCTTTGGGTAACCATGATATTGACTGTTGTTTTTCTTGTAGCTCAGATTTTTGCCTGGGTACAACTCACTACTGAAAATGTACATCTTACTTCCAGTAATTTGGCTTCATATCTATATGTTATCTCAGGATTGCATTTTGTGCATGTTATTGCAGGAATACCTTTTTTAGGATATTTTATTTGGATTGCCCACAAAAGACTTAAATCTCCAGTGAGTGTATTACTCTATTTCTCTGATGAGGATAAGAAGAGAAGTCTCAAATTGCTGACCATATATTGGCACTTTCTAGATGGCCTTTGGATCTACTTGATCTTATTTTTTCTGGTTAATTCATTTTGATTTAAAAATGTGAATGTTCCTATCTGAAATTGGTCACATTTTCTTTTTCCAGTCCAAGAAGCCATATACTGAAAGAGCTAGGTAAACTACCATGAGACCTGAATAAAAATACAGTCCTTTATAACCATAGAGTGCAATTGTCGCTCCATTGACCACGATCCAAATGATCCATCCAAAGACTATTTTGTGTGCCTCCAGAAATGTTGCGATAAAACTAAATGCAGTGGTTTGTGCATCTGCAAAGGGAAGATCTGCATCCGTATACTTATTCATTCCAAAGCCAAGAGTTAAACCAAGAATTAAACCACCTGCAATAGAAATAATTTTTTTGGAGGGCATCATATCTGATATGGGCAGCTCCTTTCCATCTTGACCTTTCTTCCATATGAGGTATCCATATGCTGCCATTACAACATAGAATGAATAGAGAATGGCCTCAGAATACAATTGCAACTGGAAAAAGAGAATAATGCTAAGTAAAGAGCTTACCGCACCGAAGAGCCAACACCAAATAATTTCTTTGATAAGAAGAACAAGATAGATTACACCCAAAATTGTAGCTGATACTTCTAGTATGAGTAGCTGATTCATTTTGTGAAAGTATCATTTTTAGAAAAAGTACAGAACGAAAAAATGGTTCATCTTTTTATCTGGCGATATAAGACCTAAGAAGGTAGACTACTAGTTAAATGAAATCTTAGTTCACATTCAATAACCTTCCATATCCTGTTTCTTCTTTGATGATGTTCGGATTACCTTTATAGGACACATCGATTCCTGTATATAAGAAAGCCTCTAACCTATCTTTTACCTTAATATCTATATTTCCTGATAGCTCTTTTTCTTTTTTCTTTGATTGATTAATTGTGACATGG
Source organism: Saprospiraceae bacterium UBA7328 (assembly GCA_002471345.1). Taxonomy (GTDB): domain Bacteria; phylum Bacteroidota; class Bacteroidia; order Chitinophagales; family Saprospiraceae; genus UBA7328. Next base: position 15,392 of record DKPS01000211.1, on the reverse strand, counting down.
TGGCTTTCTAGATTGGTAGCCATCAGGTTTATATTGTTTTCAATTTTATCAATATGAAGTTCCTCAGTTAACCCTGTTATTGTATTTGAAACTCCAGTTCTCATTGCACCTGATTTAGTTGATAGAAAATTTAGGGTCATTTTTCTACCTTCTACGATCAATTTTACAAATCCATTACCAATCAAATTAAGTGTGATATCGTCATATCTGAATGTGTGCTTTTCAAGTTCATGTTTTTTATAAGCCGGCCTCCCGTCTTCATAGCTTCCATAAGGTTTGAGCGGATGTGTGATGCTCCCACTTGGTCCAACAGTGATACTCTTCAGATTATCTGCTGCTACAAAATACTTCACTGCATTTATAGATTCATCTGTCACATATCTTGGCATACATTTATCTATTTTGCTTATAAATAAAGTATCATTCCGGACTTCCATATGCTGAACCCACCATGCATTTTCATAGCCTTCCACTTTTACAAAATTACTATTGCCACTCACTAATTCCACATCAGGAACAGCAGAATATAAATGAGAATAGGACAGGAAACATTCATCTTCAAAGAACTCCCCTTTTCCCAATTCTAATCCAGCTCTGCAAGTTGTTTTGTAAGGAGAGACGTTATTTTTAATATAGAAAGTATGTGCAATAATAGCGCTGAGTATAGTCAGAACGGTAAATAATACTATGCGGTCACTTTTCTTCATTCTTTTGATCATCGTAGTATTTTTTAATTTGTTCAAGATCCAAATCTAGTAGATTCATTTTTCTAAATAATTCAGGTAATTCATTTTCAATAAATTCCTGTTTGAGCTGTGACAGACACTTTTCTTGAGCATTCGCTGTAATGAAGTACCCTATACCTCTTTGATTATAAATGATGCCCATATTACTCAACATAGCATAAGTGCGAGCTACTGTATTTGGATTGACTTCTATTTCTGATGCGAGTTCTCTTACAGATATGAGCCTTTCCCCTTCTTGCCATATTCCACTTACCACATTATCCAATATGTAATCAGCTATTTGTTTGAAAATGGGTCTGTTGTCGTTGAATTTCATGATTTTCCTCTAGGCTTCATATTCACTAAATCGACAATAGCTCAAGTAAAGTGTTCCTATAAAGATCGATACACCAAGAATTCCATAGAAGTAATCATTGAATATAGAAGGATACTTTAAAGTGATGTCTGAAGCATTCAATTGAGCACCTAATAAGTAAGATTTCCAGCCAACTGGACTAAAAAAACCACCCATTTTTTCTATATCGTGACCGGGAAAAAAAGAAAAGACCAGAATGTTTCTCATTGCTATGGTAAACAGATAAAAAGCAAGACCTGATAGTAGAACTTTGATTGCTGCATATTTTCTAAAAAAAGAAGACGCTGCAATTATGAAACTTTGAAGAACAAAGTGAAGAAACATATATCGCCATATATAAATATCCAGAAATGAAATCTTTACATATTCTTTTCCCATTCCAGTTCCCCAGCTATATGTTATTAATGCAAACAAGTGATAGAGAAGTAAAAAGAGAAGCGGAAATATTACAAGGGACCACATGACCTTTACAATCCATTTTTCAGTTGATTTTGCAGGTAACGAGATGTGAAATCTTCTGCTTGATTCAGAATTATATTCTATAAATGAAAGGCTTGTGATTATGCTGCCTACAATTAATAATGCATTTGGAAAGAAATCAAGATGAAATTTTAAATCGACTTTAGGAATTGTCATCCCATTACCAAAATACATTATTGTCCGACCATTTGTGGTGACTACAGAACTAGGGTTTAATAGAGAATCAATCATTCCTGAAAAGGAAAAGGTTGGATTGAAGAACAAATAGGTGAGTGCGGCAAAAGCAGTCAAGACTATGAGTAGATATTGATTCTTCTTTAATTTTAATTCATTGGTCAAAAGCCACATAAGCCTCTTAGTTTTAGTCGTAGCTCTATGCATAGGTATTAGATTTGAGCAGATGAGTGATTTGTTCTTTTTTAGTGATTATGGCATTAAAGAGTACTTCTAAGTCTACCTCCAGATAATCATCATTCCCGCCTTCAGTAATAGCAAGATAGCCACCTGGCACCCTTTCTTGATATATGACCATTGAGTCATCAAGCTCATTACGATGTACGTCAAAAGAAAGTGCATCAGAGATATGAAGCATATCATGATTTACTACTACGTGCCCTTCATCTATGAGCAAGACGTGATCAATAAGGCTATGTAAATCCCTTATTTGGTGCGTACTTATTATAAAGAGCCTCCCCTCATCGGCTATGTGGCTTATAATTTTTCTAAATTGTTTTTTAGACGGTATGTCTAATCCATTTGTTGGTTCATCCATGATGAGAAGCGGAGTATAAGTTGCAATGGCAAAAGCAATAAGGGCTTTTTTCTTTTGGCCAAATGAAAGATTCTTTAGATGAATGTTTCGCTCCAAATCAAACTCTTTCAGCAGTTGTAAAAACTTTTCAATTTTAAAATTGGGATAAAATGGAGCGTATCTATCTATATACTCTTTCATGCTTACTTCTGGGATGAATGGATCCTCAGGAATAAAAAAGTACTGCTGCAAAAGACTCAATTCTCTTTTTCCAGGATTATGGTCAAATGTATTGATAGTCCCTTGCTGTGGCCTTCTTAATCCCAGGATGTTCTTTATCAGTGTAGTTTTTCCTGCTCCATTCTTCCCTAGTAAGCCATAAATTTTTCCTGCTTTCAATTGAAGGCTGAGATTCTTGAATACGCTTTTGCCCGAGGGATATTGAAAAGTGAGATCGGATATTGAAATCATTGTTGTGAATGTTAGTGTATTATTGTACTAATACACCACAATAATAATGAGCGTTTTCCTAAATTCCAAATATTTTATTCTATCAAGTACTCAAATCAGAAACTTTCTATCCTTCAATTTTGTTTGTTTACTAAATCAAAAGAGCATATTCTGTGGAAAAGCAAAAAGTTATGTTTAGTGTCTCTCACCTTAAAATAAAGACAGCACAGCACGCATTAGAATTAGCAGGAATTCCATCTTTTCCTGTGGACAAAATGGACTCTGCTCATGCAGGCCTATTCGGAGATATACAATTATATGTGGATGAAGATCATGCTGTGGAGGCTCGTAAGATCTTGAATGAAGAAGAAATTTTATAATGTAGAAATTGATCAATAGAGCCCCTAACCATTATGACAAAAGTTCTTTTTCATGATAGAAGGTAGCATCGTGCAGGTGTTCATCAAGCCTTTTAATTTCGGAAGATTTCATTTGGTCATTCCATTTTAAATACTTTGCCAAATCGTCGGTTACAACCTGTCTGACTTGATGTACACTGAGAATATTGAAGAACAATCTACCCGTTCTTCTCACGAAAAAGTCTTCTAAACTATTGACCATTTCATAATGCACAGCAAACCAAATTTCTGATTTTGCAAGTCCTGTTTCTCCTGATAAATCATTTGAACTCATATACTTAATAAGTAAATCAGATTGCTTTCCATAAGTAGTAGCAAGATACCATGCATGGTAAGCATCAAGCCTCAGGCTTGAAACTTCTCCTTCTAAATGAATAATATATTGGTCTACCTCTTGTGCAGAATTCATTGGTTTTGATCCCAATGCTATCGATTTAGTAATACATGATCCAAAATCGGTAGCCAATCTCTTATTCACTTTATCTACAATGCGTTGTGCCATCTTTCTATATCCAGTGAGTTTTCCACCTGCAATAGATATAAGTCCAGATTCTGATTCAAATATTTCGTCCCTTCTGGATAGTTCAGAAGGAGACTTGCCATCTTCATGAATAAGAGGTCTTAGTCCTGCCCAGTTAGACTCGATATCCTCCAATGTAATTTCTATTGTCGGAAAACCATGAGCAATTGCTTTTAGCAGATATTCAGCATCCTCTTTAGTTGCAAGAACTCGATCCTTATTTCCTTTATATGTGGTATCAGTAGTACCTATGTAGGTGGCTCTACCTCGAGGAATGGCAAATACCATCCTACCATCTGGCACATTAAAATATATAGATTGGTTGAGAGGTAGCTTATCTCGAGGAACCACAATATGGACACCTTTAGTGAGGTGTAATCTTTTTCCTCCAAGCGAGCCATCTGATTTTCTGAGCATATCTACCCAAGGGCCCGCTGCTGAAACTACTTGCTGGGCTTGAACAATAATGTATTTTTTATCTAAAAGGTCATGGCATTTTACGCCCTTCACTTGCCCATTCTCATAAATGAAATCTTCAACTTCACAGTAATTAATCGCTGTACACCCGAATTTCACAGCTGATTTAGCAAGTTCTATGCATAGTCGTGCATCATCAGTCCTATATTCTGCATAGTAACAGCCACCTTTTAAGGTGTCAGGATTGAGTAAAGGAGCTATGGTTAAAGTCTCTTCCTTATTTAACATCTTACGTCTATCATCACCTCTTACCCCAGCAAGAATGTCATAGACCATTACTCCAAAAGAAGCTGCTAATTTTCCATAGGTACCATTTTCAACGATGGGCATGAGCATCTTTTCAGGTAATACTAAATGGGGTGCCAATTTGTGAACAATTGCTCGTTCTGTTCCTGTTTCATTTACAAGACCTATCTCTAGTTGCTTTAAGTATCTAAGACCTCCATGAATCAATTTAGTAGATTTGCTACTTGTACCAGATGCAAAGTCTTCTTTTTCAATCAGAGCGGTCTTCATGCCCCTTGATGCAGCATCTAGGGCAATTCCACAGCCAGTCGCCCCGCCTCCAATGACAATCAGATCAAAAGTTTGAGATTGTAATGAGCTTAGATGTTTTTTTCTGTCTAAGGATGAAAAAGAGATGGGTGTATTATTGTTATTCACTATCCTTTTAATTAAAGGGATTATCTTAATGCAAGTTGCAAAAGTAGACTTCTAATTGGCAACCACTGAAATTAGTACAGAATATTATATGGCTCAATTGAATAACAAAGTATAGGAATGACAGTTCAGCAGATAATAAATAAAATAAGTCGAGGAAGAACAGATTTCATTTTTCACCTTTTTGAACATTCTGGTTGGAAAGAAATTCTTCAGGAGGGTGAAGTGAAACCAATTCAGTGGCTTGTGTATTTTAACGATCTAACAGCGATGAGAGCGATTTTGGATCGGGGGGGAGATTTGAGTAGTATTGATCTCAACAGAGAGTTAGGGCATGCCTCATTTTTTGGACATTGGAAGGTATGTGATTTCTTAATCAATCAAGGAGCTGATGTGAATGCACACGTAGATAAAACTGAAGAAACCCCTTTACATAATGCTCTGGCCAAGGCAGGCAGACCATATTATTTCTATACTGTTAAACTTTTGGTTGAAAAAGGAGCAAATATCAATTCTCCAACACTGCCTAATCTAGAAACTGGGGCATTTATACGGGATGTACGAACAAAAGGAGAAACACCTCTTCATCGCGCAGCAGCCTATGCCGACGTTCAAACGATTAAATTTCTATTGGACAATGGCGCTGATAAATCTGCTAAAGATATAAATGGAGATAGTCCTCTTTCATGGGCTAGTATACATCTCCGCCCTGGATCAATATTATCGTTATTGGCCTTTGGTGAGCACAGAATTCATCCTGATCATATTACGAAGAATACTAGTGATCATGGACAAGGATGGGGTAATACAATGGATTGGAATCTGATTGGAGATTTCCTTCTGGAATAAATCATATTAAAGATCTAGGGCAATCTCCAGAATTATAGTCTGAATTCGGGATTAGTTCTAAACATATGTACTACCTTTGTATTCCGTAATGGAAATTTAAGTTTTAGGTGTTCTACTTACCTTTTTCTTGATTTCTTTTCAAAATATATACTTAGTATGACTAAATACATTTTCGTTACGGGAGGGGTAACCTCATCATTAGGAAAAGGAATCATTGCCGCATCTCTAGGCAAACTTCTTCAAGAAAGAGGTTTTAAAGTTACCATTCAAAAACTGGATCCTTACATCAATGTAGATCCTGGTACACTTAATCCATATGAGCATGGTGAATGCTATGTCACTGATGATGGTGCAGAAACTGACCTTGACTTGGGGCACTATGAGAGGTACCTCAATATCAGTACCTCTCAAGCTAATAATGTTACTACAGGAAAGATTTATCAGACTGTAATAGATAGGGAGAGAAGAGGAGATTATTTAGGAAAAACAGTACAAGTCATACCACATATTACCGATGAGATAAAGAGAAGAATTCGACTATTTGAACAAAAGAAGGAATATGATATAGTAATCACTGAAATAGGTGGTACAGTAGGAGATATAGAATCTTTGCCATACTTAGAAGCTGTAAGGCAAATTAGGATGGATCTAGGACATGATAATGCAGTTGTGATTCACCTGACTCTCATTCCTTACCTTAATGCAGCCAAAGAACATAAAACTAAACCAACTCAGCATTCTGTAAAAGAACTCCAAAAAGCTGGAATTATACCTGATATTATTGTTTGTAGAACAGAAGTAGATCTTACGGATGATATCAAAAATAAAATCAGTCGCTTCTGCAATGTGCATGTAAGAAATGTAATAGAAGCAAAAGATGCTAAGACAATCTATGAGGTTCCAATTTTGATGCTTAAAGAAAAATTGGATATTGTAACCTTAGACAAACTTAGACTTGATATTCCTAAGGATCCCAATATGGCCAAATGGAATGACTTTTTACAACGGCTGAAAAAGCCTAAATCTGCCGTAAATATTGCTTTAGTAGGGAAATACAATGAACTCCCCGATGCCTATAAATCGATATATGAGTCATTTATCCATGCAGGTGCAGAAAACGAATGTAAGGTGAATGTGATACCGATTCACTCTGAACAAATTACTGATTCGAATTTGCTTCCTCTGAATATTCATGATTTACACGGAATTTTAGTAGCTCCTGGATTTGGAGACAGAGGCATAGAAGGAAAAATTCAAACCGTAAAATATGCGCGGGAAAACAATATTCCTTTTTTTGGAATCTGCCTCGGAATGCAATGTGCCGTAATAGATTTTTTCAGAAATGTTTTAAGTAAAGCAGATGCAGCTTCTACAGAGGTCAATGATAACTCGCCTCATCCAATTATTGACCTGATGAGTGATCAAAAAATGATCAAAGCCAAAGGAGGAACAATGAGACTAGGAGCATATGAATGTAATATCAAAGAAGGCTCACTAGCTGAAAAAATCTATGGGACTCAAAGTATTCAGGAGAGACACCGTCACAGGTATGAGTTTAACAATGCATACATGAGTGAGATGGAAGAAAATGGAATGAAAGCCAGTGGTGTTAATCCATATACTGGTCTGGTAGAGATAGTTGAGTTAGAGAATCATCCATTTTTCATTGGTGTTCAGTTTCATCCAGAACTCAAAAGTACTGTTGAAAATCCTCATCCTATTTTTGTGGCATTTGTTGCTAAAGCCCGAGAATTCATGAATACTCAGAGTGAGAAATTGGTAGAAGCCTGAATCATGATCACTTAAAGATGAATAGAAATGCCAGTGCTGCTTTTGTCGTCTTTCTGATCACAATTGCAATTTTTTACATTTCTAAAGATTTCATCCTTTTCTGGGACACTATTCAGTTTGCAGGTCATCATCCACAATATTATTATGATTCGGGATTTTCATCTTTGTTTTTACCAAATAAACTGGATAGTGGACACATCCCGATCTTCGGTATGTATATCGCTTGGGTATGGAAGATTATAGGAAAGTCTTTGTGGTCCTCTCATTTGGCTATGATGCCATTTGTTTTTCTTTGTCTTTGGCACGCTTATCTTCTTGGTTTAAAATGGATTCCTTCCAAAGCATGGCTTTTTCCTTTAGTGATAATTTGTATGCCACAAAGTGTTTCTCAGTTTATGCTGGTTAGTCCGGATGTTGTCTTGTTGTGCTTTTTCCTTGGGTTGTTTTTGTCTCTTGAAGAGGAGAAAAAGAATTGGGTCATTGCCCATTCCATTGGATTAGTATTGATTAGCAATCGAGGTTTTATCTTATTAGGTGCTTTTATGTTATGGAGTTTTTTAAAAAGTTGGAATACTAAGAATCGGTTCAAAACTATAGCTTTATTCATACCGGCAATTATAGTATTTAGTGGCTATCAATTATTACATTGGTTTCATATCAGTTGGGTTGGAACTCATAGTGAAATGCCTTGGAGTATGAGCTTTTCGATCATAGGATTCGAGACGATCTTTAAAAACATATTGGTTTATGGATGGAGGTTGATGGATTTTGGAGCTGTTATCATATGGATTATCATGGTATATTATATCTATAAGAAACCCAGAAGTCTTATGACAAGTAGATCATTTCAGTTATTGGTTATTATGATTCTTCTATTTGGGATAGTTACTATTCCATTTAGTGGTCTAATGCAGCATCGGTATTTTATACCTATTCAAGTATTAGCAGGGTTTATTCTGTTGAAATGGATTCTGTCATATGAAATGTATGGAAAGCGAAGTAGGGTATTAATCGGATCAACTTTGCTATTCTTAATTTTAGGGAATGGGTGGATATATCCTGATAGAATAGCTCAAGGCTGGGACAGCACTTTAGCCCACCTTCCATATTATTCTATGCAAAATAGAGTGACAACCTATTTAAACGAAAATAAAATAGACAAAGAGGAAGTGGCTACAGCATTTCCTTTGCGAAGTCCTCAGTCTATACTCAATGCTAATGATGACTCTTCTCAGTTTCATAATAAAGATGAAAGTGAAACTGATTATATCCTATATTCAAATGTGATGAATGACTTCTCTGATAAAGAAGTGGAAATCCTAAAATATCAATGGATAGCGGTCAAAGCATGGAGAAGTTTTGAAGTGAAAATGATATTGTATAAAAGATCTTGATGTATCCATCAAGTACTTTTAATCAACTTCAAATTATAGTGCCTCAAAATTTAGATCCTCGATTATCTAGTGACACCTCCATCTATTGGAAGCACGATACCACTGACAAAACGTGCTTCATCAGAGGCTAAAAACAAATATCCAAACGCCAAGTCCATTGGATCTGCTAGAAACCCTACAGGTATTTGTGTTTTAGCCAAAGCTTTGATATTATCTGGTATAGCATCCGTCATTGGTGTTTGTGTATACCCTGGTGCTATAGCATTTACAGTGATACCATATCTTCCTAATTCTACTGCAAGAGTTTTAGTCATTCCAAGAATTCCAGCCTTAGTAGCTGCATAATTCACTTGGCCATAATTACCTCTAAGGCCTGTAGTAGAAGAAGCTGAGATGATTCTCCCATATCCATTTTCCTTCATTACAGGAGCTACTGCTTTACAGCAATAATAGATACTATTTAGATTAACATCAATGACAGAATTCCACTCATCATCACTCATTTTGAGCATGGATTTATCTCGAGTGATCCCTGCATTATTAATCAGAATATCGATTTTCCCATATTTTGAAACTGCATCTTCTACTGCAGCTTTGATACCTTCTTGATCAGTAACTGAAAGTTTGACAAATTCGGCTATCCCTCCATTTTCATTGATTTTTTCAGCTACTGCTTTTCCTTCATCTAGAAGATCCCAGATAATTACCTTAGCGCCATTTTCAGCAAATAATTCTGATATAGCTTGTCCTATTCCTCTTGATCCCCCAGTTACTATTGCTACTCTATCTTTAACTCCACTCATGATATTCTATTTTTATATTATAAGGCTCAAAAGTAAAGATGAAGTGAAGACAGTGGAGATATAATTGTTGAATAAAAGATATTGATTTTTTATCTTTTAATTTTTAAGGTTTGAAAAGGAGTGAGTTGGTCAATAATGCTCAATTCATCTCTGCCAGAAAGATATTTGTACATGTTAATTTCTATTTCGTCTGTAGTTATATCTACAATAGAAAAACCAGATTCTTCCACATTATCAAAGTATTCTTCCATTCCTATACCAGAAGGATTAGAAGCTTTTACTTGTCTTATACCAGAAGGCCAAGCCGTGGAACCCATTGTCCCCATGATATAAGCATATGCAGGATTCTTGCCTAAGTCGATTTCTCCGCTTTTGTAGATTTGTCCTCCAGCAAATGTGTGCAAATCACCTTGAAAGAATATTGGTTTTTTATGCCTTTGATTGGAAAAGTGTTGAAGTAATCTATCATGTTGATTCTGCCATCCTTGTTGCCAAAAGTATTTCTCTATTTCGGTAGTTAATTTGCCTTCACTATTCAGTTTGTCAGGATACCATTCCATCCATTTTCCAGCACTCCAACCTACTGGAAGAGAAGGCACATTAATAGTGTAAAGCGTATCGTCAGAAGACACTCTATTCATAAGCCATTGTTCTGTGTCTCTAGGGATAAAACCTGCTGATGGCCCTTTTAATGTGGTAAATCTTCGACAGTCATACATGAGAATTTCGGCTAATCTGCCAAATCTCAATGTCCCAAAACATTCTGAACTATGAAGGGCTTTATCTGATGCATTAGAGCCAGAAAGTCCAATTGGTCGATTCAGATCTGGAAGAAATTCTGGCCAATACATCCCTTGGGCTGTCCGAGCTAATTTTAAATTAAAATGACGAGGAGGGAAGGTTATTGATGAAGGTGTGGCCTTATCATTTTCGAAATAGTCGTGGTCATCGTTAAACATAAATACAGGTGTGGATCTGCAATGTGTTCCATACAAATCTGCTACCTGTGGTCCTACAGCTTTTTTTAGAACTTCTTCATTAGACGTACCAAGAATAGGAATGGATTTATCAAATTGGCCAGCTTCAGAGAATGCAAGTTCATTAGCACCATCTCCGGCTATACCAGGAAGAACCTCTTCCAAATCCCAATATATTTGATCACCAATGGCAATTATGGCATCAGGATTAAAAGAAAGTCCTTTTTTCAAAAGAGCTGATCTTCTAGAAATAAACTGTTGCCTAGATTCATTGAGACGAGGATGGAGTTCTCTAGAAAGCGGATGGCCACCAGCACATGTATAAACAAGAAGCCTCATTTTCTCTGTTTCAGCAGATGGGGACGGAAAAGTTTTTATAGTCCAATCGTCACAAAGTCGCCCTGAATTACCTAAAAGTTTAAGCTCATATGTTTTCTTCGATTCTAAATCTTGGATATCAAAAAACCAGTGTTGTCCAAGTCCATCTCGTTTCGAACCTATGATTTTTTTCTTCCCTACTTTTATACTAGGCGCTTTCTCTAGTGGTCTATTAGTAGAAATGGATAGTAATATTCGATTATGATTCACCTGAGGAATCATGTGACTTACTATTCCTTTATTCCAAGCAGAAGACTTATTCTTAAAAGGAAGAGATGAGATCATAGCTCCTGTGCCTAAACCAATACTTGTTTTTATGAATTCCTTCCTTTTCATAGTAAAATTGAAGTTGTTATATGAGTTTTAGTGCACATTCAATTGGAGTATCATCAATGAAGTCATGAAAGAGATTTTTGTTCTTTCAGCTTCAATTGGGCTCTATAGTGATCTTTAAATAGACCTCTAGCAATGATTAACTTCATTATCTCACTTGTGCCTCCATATATTCTTACTACTCTAGCACCAGCATAGGCTCTGGCAATGTCATATTCCCAAATGAATCCATAACCGCCAAAAAGCTGAAGACACTCATCCACGATTTTCCCATGCATCTCAGTAGCTTTTAACTTTGCTATTGAGGCTTGTTCGGTTGTCAACTTATGCTGAGTTTGAAGATCTACACACTTGTCAAGAAAGGATTGATAAACTTGTACTTCTGCAGCACAGTCGGCTAGTTTAAATTGTGTGTTTTGAAAGTCTGAAATCGCTTTACCAAAAGCTTTTCTCTCTTTAACATATTCAATGGTCTTTTCTAATACACCAATGGCTGAGCCTAAACTTTCCACTGCAATACCTATCCTTTCTCTAGGAAGATCTGACATCATATATTTAAACCCCATTCCTTCTTCTCCCATAAGCTTTGATTTAGGGACTTTAACATCTTCAAAGAATAGTTCACATGTGTCTTGATATTTTATTCCTATTTTTTCAAAAGGCTGACCAGTGTTGAAACCATCTAGTTTTTTATCAATAATTAATAGACTAATTCCTTCTTGGTCTGTGCCCTTATGTGTTCTTACAGCACAGCAGACAAAATCTGCTACAAAACCATTTGTAATAAATGTCTTTGACCCATTTACTAAATAGTGATCTTCCTTATCTTCTGCAACTGTTTTTAATGCTTTCAGATCTGAACCTACACTAGGTTCGGTCATTCCAATAGATCCTACCCACTCACCACTTATCATTTTTGGTAGGTATTGACGCTTTTGTTCTTCAGTGCCATATCTCAATATATACGGTGCTACAATGTCCGAGTGAACTACCAGCCCAAAATCAACACCCATACGTCTCGACTCTTCTAAAACCATGGCATTAAAAGAAAAGTCAAAACCACCACCGCCATATTCTTCAGGCATATCCATACAAAGGAATCCTTGTTCACCCATTTTGCGCCAAAAAGATTTTGGTGCACATTTTTCGTTTTCCCATTCTTCTTGATGAGGTATGGCTTCCTTGTTCAAAAAATCAATTAATGCTTGACGTACCATTTGATGTTCATCAGAGGCGTAGATTTCTCGGTCTATTTGTATTGAAGAAAACATCTGTGTTACTTTTTAATATTTGTAAAAAACAGAAAAATGAAAGGTACACTTTTGCTATCCTTTGATATATTTTTGAAACTAAAATTCTTTTTTCCTTAGGTAGTCTTGATAATTCTTAATGTCAAATCAATCATAGCCTTAGCAGATTCACCAAATTTGGCCATTCTTAAATCTGTTGTTTGGCCATCCACATAACGCTTATAAAGTTGTTGTGCTATTACTGCTCCTTTCCAATAGGCAAATACTTCATACCATTTTAATCGACTTAAATCTAAACCTGTGAATTCTTGATACTTGTTAATCAGAAAAGATTTATGTGGCCAATTGCCTTCTAAAGACACAGGTAAATCAGGAAATTTATTGAAGTCAAACCGTTCTTCTGGCCAGTAGCTTAGTGTAGATGCTAAATCAATTAGTGGATCTCCAAGTGTGCACATGTCCCAGTCAAAAATGGCTGTGACATTGTCTGGATCATTAGGTTGAAATTGACAATTATCTGGTTTAATATCATTATGAATGATGCAGTTTCGTTCAGTTGTAGGAACATCAGATTGAAGCCACTCTAGGATTTGATCCATTTCTTTACTGTCATCAGTTTTAGATAAGTGCCATCTTTGCCCCCAGCCATTAAGTTGACGATTTAAAAAACCTAAAGGTTTCCCTAAATTTGATAAATCGGCGATTTCATAATCTACTAAATGCAGTTGAGCCTGAGCTTTGATCATAGCCTCAGCTATTCTCTTTTCTGGGTTAGGATATTTTTTAAAACAATCTATAATTTTTGTTCTGACTACTACTCCTTTTTTTCTTTCAACAATGACAAACTTAGCGCCAATGATGGAGTCATCTTCGCAGTAATGATAAGCTTGTGGAGCAGGTGAAAAGAATTTATAAAGTTTAGAAAGAACTCGATATTCACGACCCATGTCATGTGCACCAGGGGCAATCTTTCCAAATGGAGGTCTTCTTAAAACCAATTCTTTTTCTCCAAATTTGAGAAGATAAGTGAGGTTTGCGTGCCCGCCATGAAACTGTTGGACAGTCATAATTCCTTTTAGTTGAGGTAGTTGTATCCTCAAATAGTCTTCAAGAATTTTCCAATTCAAGTTTTCACCTTTTCTTACTTCTTTTGCTGTATCCATGATTTATCAATGTATGAAAATGGAATAGTATAAGTCATAAATACAAAAAGCCTGCTCAAAAGAACAGACTTATACCTATTTAGTTAATATTCAAAGGAGGCCTCAATAGGGACCTAATATTTTAAATTCATCTAGAGTTTTACAATTCGTTCATTAAATACCTTACCTGAATAAGTCTCTATTCTAATAATATAGACTCCACTTTCATAATTGCCTAAATCAATTTCACTAAATCTTGAAGTTTGATTTTTCATCAAAGCCCCATCTATACTATAAACAGAAATAGAATTCAATTTGACATTAGAGTCAACATTCAAGTAATAAGAAACAGGATTTGGATTTAAATTAATGGAAATATCTTGAATTGATTTCTTTTTGGTTTCAACTTGCTTAAGTGAATTGGTTCCTTTCTTGCATCCAATAACTTCCATTTCTGTGAATGCAAGAATCCCTTGTGTTTTTTTCTGAATTCTAATGTATCGTGCTTGCTCTTGAATAATTAGTTCATATGGGTTTTTGTTGTCTATCGAAATTATACTTGAGTTGATATCATTTTGGTTCAATAGAAGATCTAAGTCTTCTGTCTCAATTGGAGATTCAGACCATAATAAATAGGCACCATCTAAAAACTCAGGATTCTTTTTCCAGGGATGAATAGTCAAAAAGTCTACATATGCTGAATTTTTAAGATCAATCTGCCACCATGGCGAGTCTTCTGATTTTGTTATCATCAGAGAACCATTTCTCCAGTTGTTATCGGTACTTCCATCAATTCCATTTTCAGGAGAAAAATCTGCTCCTGCCCATTTGAATGTAGAAGAAACTGATGCAATTGCATCTATACTGATATTTTCAAATTCATCGCATTGAGCCTCATTTTCACAAATATTTGAACATGATCCTCCACAATCCACTCCCAACTCATCACCATTTTGTATTCCATCATCACAAGTTTCACAGGATTCATCATCTACGGTTGCTTCAGGATTAAAATTATGTGAGTCCTTATAAGTACATCCATAAATCACATCTTCAGTTGCATAAGAACATCCTATTGCTTCAAATTCTGCCATGGATAAATATCCAGGATGATCCATTTGAACTCTAATGAATCTTATATTTTGTTCAACATCCACCTGATGAGGCCATTGAGCCATTTTTGATACAAATACAGACTTGACATCTTCATCATTCATCATGTCCTTCATTTCTCCTGATTCGAAGGGATGTTCTGAATAGAATATGTAGATATCTTCTAAAAACTCTGGGTGGTTCTTCCAATTATATAGCATTAAATGTTCTACATAATTCATAGATCTTAAGTCAAGTTCCCACCAAGGATTATCTTCATATTTGGTAATCATTAGGGAGCCATCACGCCAATTACTACTTGTGATACCGTCCGTCGCATTTTGAGCTGAAAAGTCGATGTTTGGAAAAACAAGATTTGAAGAGCTTTTTGCAATTCCATCTAATGCCATATTTGAAGGGTTATCACAATTAAGGTCATTTTGACAAGGTTCGCAAAGACCCCCTCCACAGTCTACTCTTACTTCATCACCATTAAGGATGCCGTCGAAGCAAGTTTCACACTCT